>VAYC01000013.1 GCA_005885025.1 Actinomycetota bacterium
CGCCGTCGTCGACCTCCGGTACCTGTGGACGCGCCAGAAGCGCTTGCAGGGCTCCCATTTCGCCAACGACGAACAGGCCGCCGCGTTCAACCAGCTGGTGGTGGGGGGCCGCATCGACCCGTGCCTTTCGAAGATCTTCGACTTCGAGGGAATCGGTAGGGCCCACCAGCTCATGTCGGAGAACCGGCACCCCGAGGGGAACATGGCCGCGCTGGTCTGCGCGCCCTCTCGTGGGCTGACCGACCTACCGGGTGAGTAACCCTCTATCGTTCAAGGGGCCTGCACCAGTTCGATCAGAACCCCGTGCAATCCCTTCGGGTGCACGAAGGCGATCCTCGTCCCTCGAGACCCCGATCGGGGCGCCTCGTCGATCAGCGGCACGCCGGCGGCACGCAGACGATCCAGAGCTTCCTCGATGCTGCGTACGCGATATGCCACGTGGTGGAGGCCTTCGCCCCGTCGGGCCAAGAACCGCCCCACCGGCGTGTCCGGGCCGAGGGCCCCGAGGAGCTGGATGAAGGACGAACCGGTACGGAAGAAGACCTCTTCCACTCCTTGATCCTGGACCACCTCACGGTGCACCGGTTCGACCCGCAACGCTGCCCGATACTCGGCGACGGCGGTGGTCAGAGCGCTGACCGCGATCCCGATGTGGTCGACGTCGAGCAGAACCTCGTCGGCGCCCACGCCGTTACCGCTTGCGCCTTCGACGGCCCGCTGCCGGCGCGGGCTGGAGCCGGTTGATCAGGTCCATCGCTTCGGGAAGGTGATAGGCCGGGCTCGAGAGCGCGGCCACCATGGCCGCAACCCCCTGGTATCGGGCCGCCGGCGGCGCGCCCTCCGTCTGCAGCGTGTAGAAATCCACCAGCTCCATGAACTGCTTCAGTGAAGGCACCAGCCCTCCCCGCTCGTAGGCGTAGATCGTCTGTTGTGCCGCCGGGCACCCCTGCACAGAAGCCGCGTCCTTCACCGCCCGGTATCCGGCCGTCCGCCGAAGGTCGCGAAGCAGTCCGCCGATGGTCCGAGCCACTTCCGTGTCAACTGGTTCCTGTTTTTTCCGGGGCACGAGTCGAACCTCCTCGAACGACGAAAAGGAGGGCAGTGCGGGGTAGCCCCACCATAGCCTCTCGGCATGGATTTGTCAGAGAACCAGTGTTTCTGGAGTGACTCTTGACGCCGGGTTCCTCACGCCGCTGGGCCGAAAGGCGGGGTCCCGGGACCTTCGGCGTATGGTTCCCCCTGGTCGCGCCGGGTAGGATGCTCGCGTCCGAGCGCCACTCGAACACCGTGCCCTGCGTGCTTCATCGAACGTCAGCAGCAGGGAGAGCAGGATGACCGAGACGAATAGGATCATCGCCGCGCTGGGTGAATCCAAGCTGCTGCAGGCCGGCGTGGCCGACGTCCACCGGGTCCGCGACCGCACCCGTCGCCGTCGCCTGCTTCGGGCCATCGTGGTGATCGGTGGACTCGATCTCTACCTGTGGTCTCGGTACTCGAACGGCCGGCCGATCCATCCGGGTCTTCCTCACCTCCCTCCCGACTGGGTGCAGTTCGCACCCGCAATCGTCCTGATCGTGCTTCTCGGGCTCGTGCTCGTCATCCCGATCATCAGCAGCAGCCGCTCTCCCCACGTCAAGATCCGTCCCGAGCACATCGACGTCGGCCTCGCCGACGTTCGCGGGCTGGATGCTCAGGTCGACGAGGTGATCCGCTCCCTCAACGTCTTCCTGGGCTACGCCACGTTCCGGGAGGTACTCGGAGGGAACCCTCGGCGCGGCATCCTCTTCGAGGGGCCGCCCGGAACGGGAAAGACCTACCTCGCCAAGGCCATGGCCAAGCAGGCGGGCGTGCCGTTCCTGTTCGCATCCGCGCCCGCGTTCCAGTCGATGTGGTACGGGATGACCAGCGTGAAGATCCGGGCCTTCTTCCGGGCCATGCGCAAGGCGGCCCGCAAGGAGGGGGGTGCCATCGGGTTCATCGAGGAGATCGACGCTATCGGGTCGGATCGGGGCGGCCTGTCGATGGACGCCCGACCTGCGTCGCCTCGTGGCATCTCCCGGTTCGCGGCGCCTGGCACCAGCGGTGTGGTCAACGAGCTGCTCATCCAGCTCCAGTCGTTCGATCAGCCGCTGTGGCGCGAGCGAGTGCTGGGCAGGATCGCGGAATGGGTGAGCGGGTACCTCCCGGAGGGCCGCAGCATCCGCGTGGGGCAACCCCGCTACCACAACGTCCTGCTCATCGCGGCCACCAACCGAGCCAGCGTTCTCGACTCGGCGCTCCTGCGGCCGGGTCGTTTCGACCGGCAGCTCTACTTCGATCTCCCGACGAAGCACGGCCGGCGCGACCTCATCGACTTCTTCCTGACCCGCAAGTCCCACCGGGTGGAGCTCGACTCGGAATCCGAGCGGGAGCGACTGGCCCACGACACCCTGGGCTATACCCCGGTGATGATCGAGCACCTCTTCGACGAGGCCTTGCTGCTGGCGCTCCGGGACGGGCGGGACGGGATGACGATCTCCGACGTGTATCAGGCCAAGCTGACCGAAGAGGTCGGGCTGGCCCAGGCCGTCACCTACTCCGAGGCCGAGCGGCGGGCCGTGGCCACCCACGAGGCGGGCCACGCCACCGCGGCCTACGTGCTGGGCAAGGGGCGCCGCTTGGAGGTCCTCTCGATCATCAAGCGCCGCGCCACGTTGGGCTTGCTTGCCCACGCCGAGGTGGAGGAACGGTTCACGCAATCCAAGACCGAGCTTGAGGCGATGGTGGCGATCGCGCTCGGCGGGATGGCGGCCGAGGAGGTGTTCCTCGGCGAGAGCGGTTCTGGGCCCGGCTCCGACCTCTCCTCGGCGACCCAGACGGCTGCCCTGATGGTGGGTGCCCTCGGCATGGCCGGCTCGCTGATCTCCTACGAGGCCGTCGCCGAAGGGATGATGTCGCGAACGAATCTCGTGGGGAAGGTGCTCGGCGACGGTGAAGCTCGAGCCCGTGTGGAGGGGTTGCTCCAGGAGCAGAAAGAGCGTGTCCGCGACGTGCTGACCGAGAACCGGGACCTGGTCGAAGGCTTGCGCGACGCCCTGCTCGCCCGCGACGAGCTGGTCGGAGAGGAGATCCTCGCGGTGATCCACCAGACCCTGGCCCGCCGCGAACCGGATCCGGTCATCGACCTCACGAACGCACCGAGCGGATCAGCGGCGCCGGATTAAGAGCAGGGGTCTGCCTGCCGGCTCGCCGGCCACCCGTAGAATGGCTCTTGGACAACCACGACAGGAGCCTCGTCATGACTTCGTCCGTCATCCTCGCCGGGGCCCGCACGCCCATCGGGAAGTTCGGCGGCGGGTTCAAGGACCTCCCGGCTGTGAAGCTGGGGGCCAGCGCCATCCAGGAAGCCCTGGCCAGGGCCGGTGTGCCGCCCGACCAGGTCGACTACGTGATCATGGGACAGGTGATCCAGGCCGGGGCAGGCCAGATCACCGCCCGTCAAGCGGCCATCCTGGCGGGCATCCCTCGAGAGATCCCCGCCATCACCATCAACAAGGTCTGCCTGTCCGGCCTGAACGCCATCGC
This sequence comes from Actinomycetota bacterium, assembly GCA_005885025.1. Taxonomy (GTDB): domain Bacteria; phylum Actinomycetota; class UBA4738; order UBA4738; family UBA4738; genus AC-52. The sequence goes on from VAYC01000013.1 coordinate 3,565, forward strand.
CCTCGCCGATCAGCTCATCCGTGCCGGCGAGGTCGAGGTGGTGGTGGCCGGCGGGATGGAGTCCATGTCGCAGGCGCCGTACCTCCTCCCCGGCGCGCGCTGGGGTCAGCGCATGGGCAACACCGAGATCGTCGATTCGATGATCTACGACGGACTGTGGTCCACCTTCACCGACAAGCACATGGGCGACTCCTCCGACGACGTCAACACCGAGCTCCACATCGGTCGCGAAGAGCAGGATGCGTGGTCGGCCCGGTCACACCGGCGGGCGCATGAGGCATGGGAGTCGGGGCGGATGGCCGAGGAGGTCGTGCCCGTCGAGATCCCGCAGAGGAAGGCCGCCCCGGTGGTGGTGGCGCGGGATGAGGGCATCCGGCCCGACACCACCGAGGAGTCGCTGGCCAGGCTGAAGCCGGCCTTCAAGCCCACCGGCACGATCACCGCGGGCAACGCTTCCCAGATCTCCGACGGCGGGGCGGCAGTCGTCGTGACCACGAAGGAACGGGCCGAGCAGTTCGGCATGACCCCGCTGGCCGAGGTCGTGGCTCACGGCATGAGCGCCGAGCGGTACGCCTACCTGCACACCGTTCCGGCCATCGCCATGCAGAACGCGCTGAAGAAGGCCGGCAAGGACGTGCACGACCTGGGGCTCATCGAGATCAACGAGGCCTTCGCGTCGGTTGCCTTGAACGCCACCCGGATGCTGGGGGCGGATGAGGAGATCGTGAACGTGAACGGCGGGGCGGTGGCGCTCGGGCACCCGATCGGGATGAGCGGCTGCCGGCTCGTGCTGACGCTGGCGTACGAGATGCGCCGACGGGGCGTGGATCTGGGCGCGGCGGCATTGTGCGGCGGCGGCGGCCAGGGCGACGCCCTGATCATCCGCCAGGTCGCCTGAACAATCAGCGGGCAGCCATCACCAAAGCGCCGTAGATCAGGAAGTCCTCCGCGGCATGGACAGCCCATGCCCATATCGAGCCCCGGGTCTTCACCATGCTTCGGGCAAGGACCCAACCGGCCACGAAGGCCAGCACAACTCCGGATGGGCCCGATGGGTGGCCGAACCAGTGCCCGATTCCGAAGATCACGGACGTCATGAGCATCGCCCGTCCCGCTCCCAACAGCGGGTCGACGCGGGCCAGGAACACGGCTCGGAAGCGGAACTCCTCCTGAGCCGCGTTGAACGCGGCGAAGGCCAGAGCTTCGGGGAGGGCGGTCACGGCCCGCCCGAACAGGTCGGCGTGTGGCCGCACCGTTACCGAGAGCTGCAGCGCCAGCGGACCGGCGAAGAGGAGGGCGGCGATGGGCATCAGGCGCCTCCAGGAGATCAGTCGCCCGCGGATCGAGAGCGCGGGACGTCCCAGGTCTCCGCGCGCCAAGAACAGATCCCGCCTGGTGAGGCCGCTGCCGATGACGGTAACGGCCATGAGTGCGCAGGGGATCGTCTCCAGCAGGGCCTCCGCGAACACGAGGTGCGCCTCGGAATTACGGCCCGCCCATGAGTTCCATGCGGCGGTCCGTTGGACGAAGTAGATGGCGAACTCCCCGCCGGCGAAGGCCGTCACCGCGAGCAGGAACCCTCGCAATGGTCGGAGCCCCGGTCGAATCTGCGCGAACCCGAGGAGGAGTGCGATCGACCCGAGGTCCGCGGCGGCGGCCCCGATGGGGACCGTGCGATCGGTGACGATCCGCCAGTAGATCCCGATGGGGGTGAGCAGGAGCGCCAGCCAGGCCACCCACACCAAGGCCGGGTTCGGCGCGGCGGGCTCAGGCGGCCCTGCCGAGGAACTGGCCGCGGTCAAGGGGTTCGCCGTCTCCGCGTCGGCCCACCGCCCGCTGTTTGGGCTACCATCGGCCCGTCTACCTCGACCGACCAATTTGGACGGACGGATCGTGCACCCTCTACATTGGAATGTCAAGTGGAACTGAACTCGACGGCTGCGTCTCTCCTCGGCTTCCTCCACGACGGCCCCATGAGCGGGTGGGAGCTGGCCTCGGCGGTGGAGGCCACGATTGGCAACTTCTGGAACGTGACCAGGAGTCAGGTGTATCGGGAGCTGCGAACCCTGGCCGAAGCGAGGCTGGTGAAGCCTGGGGACAGAGGCCCTAGGGGACGGCAACGCTTCGTCATTACCGCTGCCGGACGGAGGGCCTTCGCTGCATGGATCGCCCGCCCGCCCGGGCAAGAACTCATCAGGTTCCCGCTGCTGCTGACGCTGTTCTTCGCCGACCACCTGGAAGCGGAGCAGATCGCGGAATTCATCGAGACGCATCGGCGCCGCCACGAGGAGCTGCTGACGCGATACAAGTCTATGTTCGAGAGCTCTGATCCTGAAGCTCCGCGGGTGCAGACTCTTCGCTTCGGCTTGGCGTACCAGCAGACGTTGCTCAAATGGCTCGATTCCCTTCCGTGGCAGGCCCGCCAACGGGCCGGTCGCTCCGGCCGGACCGCTAGAGTGACTTCCTCCCGTAGGAGTACGTCATGACGGCGAACGACTCCCGGTTCGGACTTCCCGAAGAGCTCGAGGAGTTCCGCCGGTTGGTCCGGGAGATCGTGGAGGAGAAGATCGGATTCTCCCGGGCTGCGGAGATCGACGAGGCCGACGAGTTCCCATCGGACGTCCACAAGCTCTTCGTCGACAACGAGCTCATGGCGGTCGGCTATCCGGAGGAGTTCGGCGGAGCGGGGGGCGGATCGCTCACCTTCGCCGTCCTGGTGGAGGAGATCTCGCGCCTTTCGGCGGGGTGCGCGCTGATCCCGCTGGTCAGCCGGCTCGGGGCCATCCCGCTGATGCTGGCCGGCTCGAGGGAACAGAAGGGCGAAGTGTTCGCATCGATCGCCCGAGGGGAGCACCAGATGTCCTACTGCCTGACCGAGCCGGACAGTGGGAGCGACTCCGTGGCGATGCGAACGAGGTATGAGAAGGAAGAGGGCGGCTTCCGGCTCTCCGGCACCAAGCGGTTCATCACCGGCGCCGGCGTCGCCGACCTCTACACGGTGTTCGCCACCCGAGACCCCGCACTCAAGGCGAAGGGGATCAGCGCGTTCCTCGTCCGCCGCGACGACCCGGGCGTGGGCTTCGGCAAGCTCGAGCACAAGATGGGCATCCGAGGCTCACCGACCCGGGAGGTCTACTTCGACCGCACAGAGATCCCGGCGGACCGCCTGATCGGGGAGGAGGGCGAGGGTTTCGGTTACGCCATGCGCACCCTTGACTACTCTCGGCCCACCATCGCGGGCCAGGCCTTGGGGATCGCGCAGGGGGCCTTCGACTTCGCGGTGCGCTACGCGGCCGAACGCAAGCAGTTCGGGAAGCCCATCAGCGCGTTCGAGGGACTCCAGTTCCTGCTGGCCGACATGGCCATGGAGATCGAGGCAGCCCGATTGCTCGTGTACAAGGCCGCCGGCCTGGTCGATGCCAAGGACCCCCGGATGACGTACTTCGCCAGCGTGGCCAAGTGCTACGCGGGCGACGTGGCCATGAAGGTCACCACGGACGCAGTGCAGGTCCTCGGCGGCTACGGGTACATGCGCGAGTACCCCGTGGAGCGGATGATGCGCGACGCCAAGATCACTCAGATCTACGAAGGCACGAACCAGATCCAGCGCGTGGTGATCGCGCGTGAGATTCTCAAGGGGATCAGCGGGTGAACACGGAGCTCTTTCCACCAGAGAACTGGGACCTGAGCCCGAAGCCTGCTTCGGCTTCCGCCATCTCCCTGACGGTGCCGATGGAGCTCACGGACGCCAACCTTCTCGGGAACGTGCACGGCGGTGCGATCATGCGCCTGGTCGACGACGCGGGTGGCCTGGCGGCGATGAAGCACTGCGGCGGTCCGGTGGTCACCGCCGCGATGGACGAGATGACGTTCCTCGAGCCCGTGTATGTGGGAGACGTGGTCACGGTGAAGGCGATGGTGAACGACTCGGGGCGGACCTCGATGGAGGTGGGGGTCCGCGTGGAGGCCGAAAACGTGACCAGTGGCCGGCGTGTACACACGTCCAGCGCCTACCTCGTCTACGTGGCCCTCGATCGGGAGGGGAAACCCCGGCCGGTCCCTCCGGTCGTCGCCGAGAGCGAGGAGCAGCAACAGCGACAGCGTGAAGCCAAGCTCCGCCGCCAGGCCCGCCTGGCCAGGAAGGAAGCCATCCTCCAGGCGCGGGCCCGGAAGGGGGAGTCGTAGCCGGCATGGGCCGGCTGTCCCGCGCCTACGATCGAACCTTCCGATCGCTGCGAACCCGCAACTACCGTCTGTACTTCTTCGGCCAGATCGTCTCGCTCACCGGCACGTGGATGCAGTCGGTGGCCCAGGCCTGGCTGGTCCTGCGCCTGACTGGCAGCGGGCTGGCTCTGGGTACGACCGCCGCCCTCCAGTTCACGCCGATCCTGCTGGCCGGGCCGTGGGGCGGCGTGATCGCGGACCGCGTGGACAAGCGCCGGCTGATCATCTGGACGCAATCGGCGGCCGGGGCCCTCGCCCTCGTGTTGGGCCTGCTGACCCTGGAGAACGTGGTCCGTCTGTGGATCGTGTACGTGCTGGCGTTCCTCCTCGGGGTGGTGAACCTGGTCGACATGCCGGCCCGCCAGAGCTTCGTCTTCGAGATGGTGGGACCGGAATCCCTGGCCAACGCCGTGAGCTTGAACAGCGTGGTGGTGAACGGGGCGCGGGTGGTGGGGCCGGCCGTCGCGGGTCTCCTCATCGCTTCCGTGGGCCTGACGCCCTGCTTCCTGATCAACGCGGCCTCCTATCTGGCGGTCATCGCCAGCCTCCTCGCCATCGACACGGCCCGCCTCAACCGTCCAACGCTGGTCGCTCGCGGACCCGGACAGCTTCGGGCCGGTCTCCGGTACGTGTGGTCCCGACCCGAGCTGCGAACGCCGCTGCTGATGATGGCGGTGGTGGGGACCCTGGCGTACAACTTCTCGGTGGTCCTCCCCCTGCTGGCGGAGACCACGTTCGGCGCAGGCGCCCGAGCCTACGGCGGGATGTTCTCGGTCATGGGCGTGGGCGCCGTGCTGGGAGGCCTGGTGTTCGCGGCCCGGGCAAGGCCCACTCGCCGTCTCTTGGCCGCCGCTGCCGTCGGATTTGGCGTGGCCATCGGCCTCGCCGCGGCCGCTTCGAACCTGGCCCTGGCCACGCTGGCGATGCTGCCGGTCGGCGCTGCCAGCACGGCGTTCATCGCCACGTCGAACTCGCTGTTGCAGTTGAACGCGAGCTCGGAGATGCGCGGCCGCGTGATGTCGCTCTTCGCGATGGTGTTCTTGGGCAGCACGCCGATCGGGGGTCCGCTGGTCGGTTGGATCGCCGAGCGCTTCGGGCCCCGAGATGCGCTCGGCCTGGCCGCAGTCGCGACGCTACTGGTGGGGATCTTCGGCCTGGCCGGTGTGCGCAGGAGTCGTCGGCGGAAGCGGGAAGGACCGGCGGGCCCCGGGCCGGAGCTCCTGGGCGAGACGGGATCCAGCTAGAGCGACCTCGCGAAGATCGGGGTGGATGTCGGTTGGGCGCTGCCGTCCGGGCCGGGCTCGATCGTCACGGCCACCAAGACGAAAGAGCTTCCGACCGTGGCGGCTACGACCGCAGAACCGTCTGTGGGAGTGAAGACTCCCGCGGGGCGCATGCGGGCACCGGCCGAGGGCTGGTACCAGAGCTCGTAGACCTTGCCCTCACCGGGGTCCGCCAGGCCGGCGGCCACCAAGACGGCGTCGCTCCGGCCATGCTGATACACGAGCGTGACTCGGCCGGGGACCGTTCCTTGAAGGGTGACCGTGCGAAGGCCCGGCTGGTTCGGGGCCACCGCATAGCCGACGACGCCGGCGACGACCGCCACCGCTGCGGCCACGGCCACGACCGCGACCCATCGGCGAACAGGGCCCCCGCCTCGCGGTGTTTCCACCCTCGATCGCTCCTGTGCCCGGGCCGCCACGACGAGCGCGTCCTCGGCCCCAGCCGAAAGAGGCTCCGGTTCGAGCAGGAGGCCGATCCGCCCTGCCACTTCGGTGTATTCGGTCACGAGCCGGCGGCACTCCGCGCAGTCCGGTCCGTGGCTGGCCATGAGGCGGGCGAGCCGGTCCCGATCCTCATCCTCCAGGCCGTCGAGCGCGTCCGCAGCGATCAGGGTCTCGAGCTCCTCGTGAGGCAGCCGGGAGCTCATCGCGCCTCCTCCAGCAGCAAGGCTCGTAAGCGGCGCATGCCCAGGAGCGTCCGGCTCTTCACGGTGCCCAACGGCAGCCCGAGCTCTTCGGCGATGACCGACTGCGTCTTCCCATCGAAGTACATCATCTCCAGGATCTGTCGCTGGGCCGGCGGGAGCTCCTGCATCGCCCTCCGGATCTGGCCCCGGGTCTCCTGCACCTGCAGCCGGTCGATGACGACCTCCCCCGCGTCCGGCTCCGTGGTCGGATCGGAAGGACGGTCGGTTGCGCGGCGGCGCTGGGCCTCTTCACGGCGGATCGAATCCACCGCCCGGTGATGGACCGTGGAGAGGAGCCAGGCCCGGAACGTGCCCAGCTCTTCTCGGTACGCCGCCGGGGCGCGCCAGAGGGACAGGAAGGCCTCCTGCACGATCTCCTCGGCCATGAACCCCTGCCGAACGAGCCGCATCGCCACGGCCTTCGCCACCGGCCCGTACCGGCGGAAAAGCGTTCGGAAGGCTTCCGGGTCGCGATCCGCCACCCGCCGAACCAGGTCGCGGTCGCGCGCGTCTTCGAGGCTATGGACGGCCACGGTTCGCGCCCTCCAGGCCTCGGGCACCAGGGAAACGGCAAGGCTTTGCGTCACGCCAGGGCGGCTCCGGTCTCCGTTCGACCTCCACCCTTGATTCGCAGCCGCGGCCAGGGCGGATCACCTTCATACGAACCTCACGCAACCCACTCAGATCCTTGCGGCGATGGCGTCCAACGCCCCCGGGTTCTCGAGGCTGGAAAGGTCCCCGGGATCCTGGCCCATCGCCACTGCGCGAAGGGCCCGCCGCACGATCTTGGCGCTCCGGGTCTTGGGAAGCTCGTCCACGAACAGGACCCGGCCCGGTTTGAACGCCTTCCCCAGATGGCCCGACACCGCTCCGGAGAGCTCTTGCGCCAGGGCCTCGTTCCGCTCCCTCCCGGGCTTGGCCACCACGAAACACCAGATGACCTCGCCCTTGATCTCATCCGGAATCCCCACGGCCGCGCTTTCGGCCACGGCCGCGTGATGGGCAAGGGCGCTCTCCACCTCCGCCGGTCCCACCCGCTTGCCCGCCACGTTCATGGTGTCGTCCGAGCGGCCGTGCAGGAACCAGAACCCGTCGCGGTCGATGCTGGCCCAATCCCCGTGGACCCACACGTCGGGCCATCGGCTCCAATAGGTGTCCAAGTACCGCTTCGGATCCTTCCAGATACCTCGGGTCATGCCGGGCCACGGCTTCTTGCAAACCAGCTCGCCGACCTCGCCGGCCCGCACAGGCCTCCCGTCCGGGCCCCACACGTCGACGTCCATGCCGAGGGCAGGTCCGCGGAGGGTGCACGGCTTGAGGTCGGTGATGGGGAGCGGAGAGAGGAAGCACGCGCCCACTTCGGTTCCCCCCGAGATGTTGATGATCGGGCAGCGCCCCCCGCCCACCTCCCGCAAGAACCAGAGGTATGGGTCCGGGTTCCACGGCTCGCCGGTCGATGCGAGGATCCGAAGCGACGAGACGTCGTGCCGGCGGACGTGCTCCTCCCCTGCGGGGATCAGGGCCCGGATCAGCGTTGGGGAGACGCCGAGCGTGGTGACGCGGTGGCGCTCCACCATGGCCCACAGGCGATCGGGACCTGGGTAATTGGGCGCGCCGTCGAAGAGGAAGACCGTGGATCCCAGCGCTCCCGCTCCGACGATCTCCCACGGCCCCATGATCCAGCCCAGGTCCGTGACCCAGAAGAGGGTTTCCTCGGAGTGCAGGTCGGCCTGGTAGGCGACCTCGGAAGCGATCTTGGCCAGGAACCCCGCATGAACGTGCACCGATCCTTTCGGTCGCCCGGTGGTCCCGGACGTGTAGGCGATGAACAGAGGGTGCTCCGAGTCGACGCGCTCGTTGTCGAACTCATCGGGCTGGTCCTGCAGCAGCTCGTCCCATGCCACGTCTCGCCGGTCGTTCCACGGGATGTCGGTTCGCCCGAGCCTGGGCCACACGATCACCCGGGAGACCGATGGGCTCAGGGCGGCGGCGCCGTCCGCCGTTTCCTTCATGGGGACGACCGTTCCTCGTCGGGTCGTCCCATCGGCCGTGATCAGGACCTTCGGTTCGCCATCCTGGAGGCGCGTGGCCACCGCGTCGGCGGCGTAGCCGGAGAAGATCGGAAGGTAGATGGCGCCGAGCTTCGCGCACGCGAGGGTGGCCGCCACCGTCTCCGGAGCCATTGGCATGAAGACGCCGACGGTGTCCCCCTTGTCCACTCCCAGCGCGCGCAGGCCGTGGGCCAGCCGGTTCGACATCCGCTGGAGCTCGGCGTAGGAGACGGCTCGAACGGCTCCCTCTTCGCCCTCCCACAGGACGGCGGTCCTGTCCGGAGCGGCCCGGGCCCACCGGTCGACGCAGTTGTGGGCGAGGTTGATGGTTCCGCCGGCGAACCATCTGGCCCAGGGCCTCCCGTCCGACTCGTCCAGGACCTGGCGGTAGGGCTCGTAGAACTCGATCCCCAGGTCCTTCACCACGGCGTCCCAGAACCATGCGACGTCGTCCTGGGAGCGCTTCACGAGCTCGTCGTAGGAGCCGATCCCGTGGGTCCTCATGAGCCGGGTGACGTTGGCCCGCTCCACGTAATCTCCAGACGGTCTCCAAACGATCTCGCTCACGAACGCCCCTTCACCTCCTGGGCGGCCCGGTACGCTGTGCTCCAAGACTAATGGGCAACGACGCTTCCCAGCGACCGCGCAGGACCAGGGCCAGGACCGTTTCGTTGGTCCTGGCCGGAGTGCTGTCGCTGGTCGCCTCGGCGAGCTCGGCTTTCGCCATCGCGACGATCCGCCACGTCGAGGCCAAGGTCATCCACATCGAGACCTCGCCCAGCTGCACGGCCCAGGACTGCCTGCCGATCACCTCCCAGTGCCTCGACAAGCGGTGCGTCTTCCTCATCCTGGGTAGCGACAGCCGCAGGGGCGTCCCGAAGCAGTTCGGCACGACGAAGAACTCGCCGGGACAGCGGTCTGACACTATTCTCCTGGTCCAGGTCGACGCAAAGAACCACCGCACGGTCGTGCTCTCGATTCCGAGAGACCTGCGCGTCGACATCCCCGGGCACGGGGTCGGCAAGATCAACACCGCCTTCAATTACGGGCCGAACACCATGGTGAGGACCGTCGAGAAGCTCACCGGACTCGCCGTCAACCACTACGTGGAGGTCAACTTCCTGGGGTTCGAAGGCGTGGTGAACGCGCTGGGGGGGGTCCCCATCTGCGTGGACAAGGCCATGGTGGACACGCTGGCCGGCCTCAACCTGCCCCACCCGGGCTGCTACAACCTGCACGGGCAGCAGGCCCTGGCGTTCGTCCGGGCCCGGCACGTCCAGGGCGACACCATCCCGGACTTCTCCCGGATCTCCCGCCAGCAGCAGTTCATGCGGGCGTTGATCACCAAGGTATTGTCCGCTGGCGCGCTGCTGCACCTCACCGACTTCATCAACGCGGTTCAGCACAACCTGCGGATGGACGCGAACCTCAACCTCTACGCCCTCCAGGACCTCACCAGGAAGCTCGGGGAGCTTGGCCAGACTGGTGTGGCGTTCCGCACTGTCCCGTCGGTGCCGGTCACGATCGGCGGTGTCGACTACGTGCAGTTGATCCAGTCTCAGGCCGCCCTGCTGTTCACGCGACTCCGTCACGGCATCCGCCCCGGCAACCTCGGTCTGTTCACCGTGCTCACTCGGATCTCTCCGGCCAACGTCACGGTTCAGGTGCTCGACGCCGGTTCGAACGGCGCCGCCCAGAACGTGGCGGACTACCTGATGAAGGCAGGGTTCGTCGTGCTCCCGGTCGCGCCCGCCCCCGCCGGCCTCAAGACCTCGGCGATCCTGTGGAATGGTGATTCGTTGCAGGAGAATGAGGTCGTCGCTTCCTACCTGACGCTGGTGCCGCCCAGGCGAGATGCCCGGCACACGAAAGGGGCCACCGTCACGGTGGTGATCGCCCCCGACTTCCAGGGCATCGAAGGGATCTGAGCGGACCCTCGCCGTAGGCGTCGGTAGACTCTGGCCCATGCCAGTTGAGATCGACGTCGACCACGTCGCCCGGTTGGCGCGATTGGCCCTGACGCCCGAGGAGCGCGAGCGCTTCCGCCGCCAGCTCGGTCTCATCCTGGAGCACGCCGAGAAGGTCAGGGAAGTCGCGGCAGACGACGTTCCGCCGACCTCGCATCCCGTTCCGCGATCCAACGTCTATCGTCCCGACGAGGTCGGCCCGTGCCTCACTCAGGAGGAAGCGCTGGCAGGTGCGCCGGAGGTCGAGGGGGGTCGGTTCAAGGTCCCTCGCATCGTCGAGCAGGAGGAATGATGGCGGAGCTGTGCGACCTCTCCGCGGACGAGTTGGCCCGCCGCCTTCGGGTCAAGGAGGTCAGCGCGGTGGAGATCGCCGAGTCGGCCCTGCGACGGATGGAGGCTCTCGACGAACGGCTGCATACCTTCCTGACCCCGACCCCCGACCTCGCTCGGGAGCAGGCGCGGGCGGCCGACGCCCGCCTCGGCGAGGGACCGGAGGTTCCGGCTCCAGCCGGCATCCCTCTCGCCCTCAAGGACGTCCTGACGACGAGGGGGATCCGCAGCACGGCCGGCTCCAAGATCCTCGAACCCTACGTGCCCCCTTACGACTGCACACCGTGGGCCAGACTGAAAGCCGCGGGCTCGGTCCTGGTCGGAAAGACGAACTGCGACGAGTTCGCCATGGGCTCCTCGAACGAGAACTCGGCGTTCGGACCGGTCCGGAACCCCTGGAACCTCGAGACGGTCCCCGGCGGGTCGTCGGGAGGCTCGGCCGCCGCCGTGGCCTCGGGCCAGGCTGTGTGGGCGCTGGGCACCGATACGGGCGGCTCGGTCCGCCAGCCGGCGGCCCTGTGCGGCGTGGTCGGCCTGAAGCCCACCTACGGGCGGATCTCCCGGTACGGGTTGATCGCGTTCGCCTCGTCGCTCGATCATGTGGGCACGTTCACGCGAAGCGTTCGGGACGCGGCCATCCTCCTGTCGGCAATCGCGGGCAACGACCCACTCGACGCTACGAGCCTGCCGGAGCCGGCCCGCGACTACACGGAGGGATTGGAGGGGGGAGTTCGGGGCCTCCGCGTCGGCGTGGTCGAGGACTGGCTGAGGATGGAAGGGATCCAACCAGGCGTTCGCGACGCCGTGCGAGGTGCCATCGACCGGCTGCAGAGGCTAGGAGCCTCCGTGGACGAGGCGAAGCTGCCGCACGCGGACTACGCCCTGTCCGCCTATTACCTCATCGCGCCGGCCGAGTGTTCCTCGAACCTGGCTCGTTACGACGGCGTGCGCTACGGGTTCAGGGCTGAAGGCCGGGACGTGGTGGAGATGAACATGAAGACCCGGGGCGCCGGATTCGGCGACGAGGTGAAACGGCGGATCATGCTCGGCACGTACGCCCTGTCGGCCGGCTACTACGAGGCCTATTACGGGCAGGCCCAGAAGGTCCGGACGCTCGTCATCCGCGACTACGAGCAGGCCTTCGAGCGCTTCGACCTGCTGGTCGGCCCCACCTCGCCGACCACGGCCTTCCGGTTGGGGGAGAAGACCGGCGATCCGCTGGCCATGTACCTCTCGGATGTCTTCACGATCCCGTCCGACCTCTCGGGGACGCCCGCCATCTCGATCCCGTGCGGACTGGCACCGGACGGCCTGCCCGTGGGCTTCCAGATCATGGGGAAGCTGATGGACGAAGCCACGGTGCTTCGAGCCGCCCACGCTTTGGAGCAGGACCTGGGCTTCTCTTCGCGCCCGCCCCTGCTCGAAGGGGCTTCGGCCTAACCGGCTGCGCCCTCGGCCGGCTCGCCCGGTGGAACGCGGCGGGCTGTGATGATCAGGGCGACCCCGACGAGGATGATCGCCGCGGCGACGAGGGTTCGGGCGGCCAACAATTCGTTCAGGAACAGCCAGCCGAGGAAGACGGCGATCACAGGATTGACGTAGGCGTAGGTGGCCACGAGTGACGTAGGGGCGTTCCTCAGCAACCATACATACGAGGCGAATCCGATCCACGAGCCCACGGTGATCAGATAGACCAGCCCGCCCAGCGACTCACCCGAGATGTTCTGCGGGTGGAAGCGGCCCAGCTCGCCCGCGACCAAGGCCACCACGCCGAGCAGCACACCGCCCGCGAGCATCTCCATCGCTGTGCCGACCAGCGGCCGGCGGGGGAGGGGGGCCCGGCGCGCATACAGGGATCCCACGGCCCAGGAAAGCGACGCCCCCACCACCACGAGCACGCGCAGGGGATCGACGTGCCCCCGGCCACGTCCGGCGGTGAGCAGCACCAGTCCGCCGAACCCGAGCACGAGTCCGGCGACCGCCCAGCCAGACAACCGCTGCCCGTAGATGAGCCGATCGAGAAGGGCCAGCCATATCGGGACCATGGCGATCACCAGCGCGACGATCCCCGTGGGCACGCGTTGCTCGCTCCACGAAACCAATCCGTTTCCTCCTAGGAGCAGGAGCCCCCCGACGATGGCAGCGGCCCGCCACTGGCGCCACCCCGGGCGGTCGTGCTCGGTATCCCCTCGACGGATGGACCACAGGTAGAGGACGGCGCCGGCGATCACGAACCGGATCGACGCGCTGAGGAAGGGCGGGATCGTCCGTACGGCGAGCCGGATGGCCAAGTAGGTCGATCCCCAGATCACGTACACGGCGCTGAGGGCAAGCCAGATGTGGGTCGGAGAGGCGTGTCCGCGCGGGGTAGCCGCCCCGCTGCTCCCATCGGCCGGGACCGGGCGGCGGAGGAGCCTCATGCCCGCCCATGCTATCGGCCGGATGTCGGCGGGCCGTTGGCCCTTCCGTCGACACGAGCCCGCGGCGGCTATCGTTTCCGTCGGAATGGGCGACGAATTCGAGACCGTCATCGGTCTGGAGTGCCACGTCGAACTGGCCACGGCCAGCAAGATGTTCTGCAGCTGCCCCAACCAGTTCGGCGCGCCGCCGAACACGAACGTGTGCCCGATCTGCCTGGGACATCCGGGCACGCTCCCCGTACCCAACGAGAAAGCCATCGAGTACACGGCCAAGATCGGACTGGCCCTGGACTGCAGGATCGTCGCGCACTCGCTCTTTCACCGGAAGAACTACTTCTATCCGGACATGCCGAAGAACTTCCAGATCTCCCAGTACGACGTGCCGCTGTGCGTGGCCGGGCATCTCGACGTCCTGGTGGATGGGGAGGCTCGCCGGATCGGGATCACGCGGGTCCACCTGGAGGAAGACACGGGCAGGACCGTCCACGCCGGCGCCACCGGCCGCATCGCCGGCGCCGACTATGCGCTGGAAGATTACAACCGCGCCGGCGTGCCACTGGTCGAGGTCGTCTCCGAGCCCGACATGCGCACGCCGGAGGAAGCCCGCGCCTACTTCACCGAGCTCCGCGCGATCCTCGAAGCGCTGGGAGTCTCCGACGTTCGGATGGAGGAGGGCTCGCTCCGCTGCGACGCCAACATCAGCGTGCGCCCCATTGGCCACACCGACCTCGGCACGAAGATCGAGATCAAGAACCTCAATTCGATCCGCTCGATCTACCGGGCCCTGGCCTTCGAACAGGAACGGCAGATCGCCGCCCTGCGAGCGGGCCAGCCGCTCGCCCAGGAGACCCGGCACTGGGACGAGAACCGGAACGTCACCACGCCCGGCCGGTCCAAGGAGTACGCCTCGGACTACCGATACTTCCCCGAGCCCGACCTCACGCCCATCGAGCCCGATCCCGCATGGATCGAGAAGCTCCGAAGCGAGTTGCCGGAGCTTCCCTCCGCGCGGCGCGGCCGGTACCAGGACGAATACCGACTCGAGCCGCACCAGGCCGCGGTGATCGGAGGGAGCCGTTCGTGGGCCGAGTTCCTCGAGAAGGCCGTCGCGATGGGAGCCGAGCCCCGGGCCGCGGCCAACTGGATGACGGGCGACCTTGCGGCGTTGCTCCGGGAGCACGACCAGTCGCTCGAGGGATCGAAGGTGACACCCCAGCACATCG
>VAYC01000413.1 GCA_005885025.1 Actinomycetota bacterium
TCCTCCATCGCCCGCTCACTCCAGGCTTATGATTGGGCCAGCTCCGCGATGACACCGGATGTGGTGGTCATCCATCAGTCCCTTGCGGGGCTGGGCCCCGTCCTCAGGCGGAGACGCCAGGCCAGCGGCTGGGTCTTCCTGTGCCATTCTCTGGCGCACGAGGAGTACCTGTCCAGGACGCAGGCGGGGAGGACCGCATTGGAACGCCTGCGACGCACGTTCAACGCCCGGCTCCGCCGCTGGTGCGAACGGGCTGTCATGCGGCGGTGTAAACGGATCGCAGTGCTGAGCGAATTCATGAAGCGCCGCGTGCTCATCACCCACGACGTGCCGGAGTCCCGACTCCACATCATTCCCGGCGCCGCCGATCCAACCCAGTTCCGGCCTCCTGACGATCCGATGGAAGTCCGGCGACAGCTTCATCTCCCGCACAACCAGGTGCTGCTGCTGACCGTGCGCAACCTGGTCCCGCGGATGGGGCTTGAAAATTTACTCCACGCCATCGAGAAGTTGGGCGAGGAGGCGCGCGATCTCCTGGTCCTGATCGGAGGAGAAGGCCCCTTGCGTCCGGCCCTCGAACAGTTGATCCGGGACCTCCGCCTCACCGATCACGTCCAGCTGCTGGGGTTCATCCCTGAGGATCGCTTGTCGAAGTACTATCAGGCGGCCGACCTGGTTCTCATGCCGACACACGAACTGGAGGGCTTTGGCTTGGTGACGGTCGAAGCCTTAGCCTGTGGCACGCCGGTCCTGGGCACGCCGGTCGGGGCGATCCCGGAAGTGCTCGCCCGCCTGGATTCGGCGCTGCTGACGGACGGGAGCGACGCCACAGCCCTGGCTGCCGGGATTCGTCGCATCCTCCGACGCTTTCGTGACCAGCCCGGCGAGCAGGAGCGACTGTCGCGCAAGGCGCGCTCGCTGGTCGAGAAGGACTACAACTGGGATCGGCACAGTGAACAGCTCGAGACGATTTTGCAGGCAGCCTGCCCGAACTTCTCCTCCAACCGTGGCAGGGGCTGACGTGGCGCCCCGGAAAGTCATCCACGTGATCACCCGGCTGGACCATGGAGGGTCGGCGGAGACGACGCTATTGACCGCTCTCGGGCACGATCGGTCCCGCTTCGACATGCTGGTCGTCACGGGTGTGCCAGGGCGATGGGAGGCACAGGGGGGGAACAAGGCCGCCGAAGAGAGTCACCGGCGTCTGACAGCGGCAGGGATCAGGTGTCAGGTGCTGCCGACCCTGACCCGCAGCATCGCCCCGATCGACGACTTGCGGACTCTACGTCGCCTCGTGGCCCTGTTCCGACGGGAGCGTCCTGTGATCGTCCATACTCACACCTCTAAAGCCGGGGCCGTGGGGCGCCTGGCCGCCTGGCTGGCCGGAGTGCCGGTTGTCGTGCATACCCCGCACGGCCACGTGTTTTACGGTCATTTCGGGCGCCTCGCCTCTTGGCTGTTTTTGCAGGTCGAGCGTCTCCTGGCGACGTGTACGAGCCGCCTGATTGCGTTGACGGAAGCGGAACGGGACGAGCACCTCGAGCGCGGCGTCGGCTGCATGGATCGTTTCGCGGTAATCCCCAGCGGGATCGATCTGGAACAGTTCAGGCGGGTCGCCGGCGCAGTCGGACGGCGTCCGAAAGGCGTGGACTGTCCGCCGGATGCCCTCGTGGTCGGCTCGGTGGGGTGGCTGACCCCGATCAAGGGGCACCGCTTCCTCATCGAAGCCATCGCCCGGCTGAAGCCATCACATCCGAGACTGTTCGCCATGATCCTGGGAGGCGGCGAGCTGAAGGAGGAGCTGCTGGCGTTGGCGGTCCAGCTCGGCGTGCACGACTCGGTGCGCCTGTTAGGGGAGCGGACCGACGTGCCGGACTGCCTGAGAGCCATGGACCTGTTCGTGCTCCCCTCCCTCAATGAAGGCATGGGGCGGGCGCTGGTCGAAGCGATGGCCGCAGCGAGGCCTGTGATCGCCACGAGGGTGGGCGGGATCCCCGCGTTCGTGAAGGACCGCCAGAACGGCCTCCTGGTGCCTCCCGGCGACTCCACCGCGCTGGCGTCGGCGATCGCCGAATTGTTGTCCCGACCCGACTGGGCGAAGGAGCTTGGTGCTGCCGCCAGCCAGAGTATCGGAGCCAGATTTGGAATTCCGGCGATGGTCCATGCGGTCGAGGCGGTGTACGAAGAGGCGTTGCGCGAAACGGGCGTGGCATGAGCCCTCCCTATGGTCTGAAAATCCTGGTCATGGGTGCGGCGCTCGGTTTCGCAGTTCCCGCCTGGGGCGCGGACACGAGCGAGACGGGAGTCCGCCCGCTGGTCGCGGCATTGCACGTGCACAGCTCGGTCAGCACAGGCGGCCTGAGTCTTGAACAGGTGGTCGAGCAGGCCGAGAAGCTCGGGCTCGACGCGGTTCTGCTGTCCGACAACTTTCTCCTCCAATATGAATATGGGATATGGCCGTTACGCGGAGTCTTCCGGAGAACGGTGGCCCTGCCGTCCGTTCTTGAGCATGGGGTAGGGC
>VAYC01000137.1 GCA_005885025.1 Actinomycetota bacterium
CGGTTCGGGGAGACCTTCGTCCTGCCGGAGGCCCGCATTCCGGAGGTCGGCTCGCGGATCATGGATCTCCAGGTGCCGGAGAAGAAGATGTCGACCACCGGTGGTACGGAGCTCGGGACCGTCTACGTGCTCGACGAGCCGGACGTCATCAGGCGTAAGTTCAAAGGCGCGGTGACCGACTCGGGCCGGGAGATCGTCCGTGGGCCCGGCAAGGCCGGGATCACCAACCTCATCGAGATCCTCGCAACAGTGCGGGCCGTTGAGCCACAAGCGATCGAGAAGGAGTTCGCCGGCGCATCCGGGTACGCCGGTTTCAAGGAAGAGGTCGGCAACGCGGTGGCCGACTACCTGACCACCGTTCGCGAACGCTATGCCGCGCTCCGACCCGACGTGCGAGCCCTCGAGGAGATCCTGGCGGCTGGGGCAGAGAAGGCTCGAGCCATCTCCTCGCGGACCGTCGCCCGGGCCCGGGACCGCATGGGCGTGGGCCCCCCCGACTAGCCAACCGAGCTACTTGTACGTGACCCTCTTGCCCTTCGCCAGGAGCTCGATCCAGATGTTCCCAGGAGCCAGCGGGATCTCGTTCCCCTGCCCGTCCAGGAACTTCGTCACGTCTGCGGCAGACTTTCGGACCCAGGTCCCGACGATCACCTTGCCGTTGCGGAACACATAGGCCTTTCCGCCCCCCACCGTGATGGCTCGAGGAGAGCGGACGCCGTTGGTGTCGGTGACGTCCGTGAGCTCGGTCTTCACGATCTGCACGACCACGTCCTTCGCCGAGACCTGCACGCCGTTCGACAAGAGGTGCGGAATGTCCCCGTGATACCTCAGCCAGGCCCTCTTGGAGCTGTTCCACCGCCAGAACACGTCCGACGAGCTCGAAAAGGGGACGTGCGCGACGGTCGCCGGCCGGCCGATACTGCGAATCTTCGCCGTGAAGGTGAAGAGTGGCTTGGGCGCCTCCGGTTGGAACAGGCCCTTGGCCGCCGCGTACAGCTCATTGGTGCTCGTGTAGAGGTTGTGCGGGGCGGACCGGTTGGGGTC
The DNA here is from genome assembly GCA_005885025.1 of Actinomycetota bacterium. GTDB lineage: Bacteria > Actinomycetota > UBA4738 > UBA4738 > UBA4738 > AC-52. Next base: position 1,045 of record VAYC01000137.1, read on the forward strand.
GCGATGGTAGGCCTTGGACGCCCGAGCCGTGGTGAAGTTGATGTCGGTGATGCCGGCCGATCGCACGGCGCGGATGACCTGGGGCACACCTCCCGCGTACCCGAACAGCGGCGTGCCGAATTGCTTCAGCACGTCGATGTCGGTGAACCGGGCGCTGCGAACCGGCTCGATCCGTGAGGCGTCCCGGCACTGGTAGATGGCGATGAACCGGGTGATCCCCGCCTCCACCGGTTCCTCGTACACGATGTCGGCCCACGACAGACCGGTCTGAGGTCGCGCCGCGGGCAGGTTCTCGACCTTGACCGCCAGGGCCGGCCGCCCCGGAACTTGACCCCGCACGCCGGACAACGGGCACACCGGCGGCGGGGCGGGCGTGGTCGGAGCCGGGGTGGTCGGAGTCGGACCCGTCCCCTGCGTCACGCCGGCCTTCCCGCCCAGGAGGATCACGGCGCCCACGCCGCCGCCGATCAGCAGGACAGCCACCACGACACCAAGCAGGGCTCGGCCGCGCGTCGTCAGACTCATCGTCGGGGAAACCTCCTCGGAAGAACGAGGGGAAGGTCAGCGAAGGATGCTATCGGCCGAACCGGGCTTCCACAAACATCTCCATGTTGCATTCATCTGGAGGTGCCTCGACCTCCCTCACATCTCCTCGAGGATCCGGATCCGGTCCTGGATGGGGGGATGGGTCGAGAACAGGCTCTCGAACCAGTGATTTCCTTCTCCCGGCACCCGAGACGGCTGGTTGATCCAGAGGTGGGCAGTCGCGTTGTTGGCCACGCGCATGGGCGTGGTGTCGGCGGCGATCTTCTTGAGCGCGCTGGCCAGCCCGGGCGGGTATCTGGTGAGCAGGGCGCCCTCCGCGTCGGCCAGGTATTCGCGGCGACGGGACATCGCCATCTTGATGACCTGGGCGATGATGGGGGTCAGGATGGCCAGGACCAGCCCGACCACGGCCAGGATGGCGAACGCGTTGCCGCCCTCCCCTCCCTCTCGCCGGCGGCCCCGGCCCCCAAAGGCTCCTCCGCCCCACCAGAACCACCGCAGCATGAACTCGGCGATCAGCACCACCGAGCCGACCAGCGTGGCCACGACGGTTCCCAGCAGGATGTCCCGGTCCCGAACGTGGCTCATCTCGTGTCCGATCACGCCTTCCAACTCGACGCGGTTCATGGTGTCCAGCAGACCCTGCGTCACAGCGATCGAGGAGTGTGCGGGATCGGGCCCGGTGGCGAAGGCGTTGGGGGCCTGCTCGGGCACGACGTAGACCGTCGGCTTCGGCACACCCGCCGCGATCGCCAACCCTTCCACGATGTTGTGCAGGCGCGGTTCTTCGTCGTGGGTGACCTGGCGAGCGCGGGCGGCGCGAAGCACGAGCTGGTCGCCGTACCGGTAGGAGTAGAAGGACATCCCCGCGGCGATCAGCACAGCGACGACCAGCCCGACCGGGCCAATGTTCAGCAGCAGCCCGAACAGGTAGCCGAGCGCGCCCACCACCACGACCGTCCCCACGATCAGCAGGACCGTCCAACGCTTGTTGCGAGAGATTTGCTCGTACAAGGGCTTGTCAGAAACGAACGCTCACGGGTCCCCGGGCGGGCTCCTCGATGTCGAAGAACTCCCGAGGCTCGAAGCCCCCGAGGGAAGCGACGATCCGGGACGGGAAGCTCTGGATGAGCGTATTCAGCGACTGGACCTGATCGTTGTAGAACTGCCGGGCGAACGCGATCTTCGACTCCGTGCCGGTGAGCTCCTCCTGCAGGGCCAGGAAGTTCTCGTTGGCCTTGAGCTGAGGGTAGTTCTCGGCGACGGCGATCAAGCGGCGGATCCCGGCCGTGAGCTGGTTCTCGGCCTGGGCCTGATCCTTGACCCCCGATGCCGCCTCGGCCTGTGCGCGGGCCTTCGTAACCTCCTCGAACACCTC
>VAYC01000414.1:0-1042 GCA_005885025.1 Actinomycetota bacterium
CGACCCACAGCGAGTCGAACAGGTCCTTCGCAACTTGGTCGACAACGCTCTGAAGTTCTCCCCGTCGGACGCTCCCGTGGTGCTGGAGGGCCGGGTGACCGGCGAGTCCGTTGAACTATCCGTGACCGACCGGGGTCGCGGCATCGCCCCCGAGGACCAGCGCCGGATCTTCGACCGGTTCCACCAGGCCGGAGAGGTGCTCAGCCGCGACCAGGAGGGCGCGGGGCTCGGGCTCTACATCACGAAGCGGCTGGTCGAGGTGTTGGGGGGGACGATCGAACTCGAATCGAGGCCGGGGATGGGCGCCACGTTCCGAGTTCGGATCCCGGCTGGCGAGAAGGCCACCCGGCCGACGGCTCCGGCCGCCGACGTCTTTTCTGAGGCGCAGGGACCGCGCGGGGACGGGCAAGCCGAAGTCGGCTCGCCGGTCAGCGGTCCTTCGCGGCTTCCCGGAGCTCCCTGAACGCAAGCACCAGGTCGGGAAGCTGGTAGTGCGCGTTCAACCCGCTGGGGTTGGGCAACAGCCACACGTGCGAACCGCCCAGCGTCTCTCCCTGCGGACCGGGAAGCGCGGCGGCGCGTCGCAAGCCGGTCCGGTACGCAGACAGGCCGAGGAAAGCGACGAACCGCGGCCGGAACCTTCGGACCTTTCGCTCCAATCGCATGGCTCCCTCCCGCAGCTCCTCCGCCGTCAGCTCGCCGGCGCCTGCCGTAGCTCGTTCCACGAGGTTCGTGATGCCGAGTCCCCGTTCCAGGAGCTCCAACCCTCAAGCGCCTTCCAGAAGCGATTGCCTGGGCGGGCGAAGTGATGGCCCACCGCTCCCGAATACAGGCCCGGATTGATGCCGCACAGCAGCACGTCGAGGCCTATGGCGATGACGTCCGGAACCGCCTTCCCTCGGGCCGCGGCGATCTGATCCTTGCTGGGACGCGACGGCCGCGGCGCTCCGGGTGTCACGAGGAACCGAGATACGTGGCCAGCCCCTCCCGAAGCGGCGTCAGCGAGAGATCGAACGCAGCGAGGAGCGGACCGGTGTCGGCA
>VAYC01000414.1:1100-3032 GCA_005885025.1 Actinomycetota bacterium
AAACGCCACCGGGAAATGCACCAGTGGCTTCCGCTTGCCCCGCACCTCCATCATCGTGACCAGGACGTCGTTCATGGTGAGCATCTCGGGCCCACCGATCTCGAAAGTTCCGCTCGGCCCCTCCGGCCCTGCCGCCTGGGCGAACGCCACGGCCACGTCCTCGACGAACACCGGCTGGAGCCGCTGCCGGCCGTCGCCGGCAACGGGAACGAAAGGGAGCAGGCGATGGAAAGCCACGAACCGGTTGAGGGCACGGTCCTCGGGGCCGTACACCCATGAGGGCCGGATGATGGCGTGGTCGATTCCCGCGGCACGGATCGCTTCCTCGCCGCCCCACTTGGCCCGGAACCACACCTTGGCGGCGTCCGGTGCAGCGGCGGCACCGGATGAAAACACGAACCTGCGGGCGCGGGCCCCGACCGCGGCCCGGACCAGTCTCTCGGTTCCACGGTGGTCGAACTCCTCGAACGTGAAGCCCTTGCGAGGCTTCTCCACAGGGAACGTCGGGAACGTCAGGACCTGGACGATCGTCTCAGCCCCTGCCACCGCCCGTTGCAGGGACGCGGCGTCGCGCACATCGCCCTGGATCACACTGGCCCCCATCGACTCGATGCGGGCGCGCGAGCGCGAGGGGTGAGCGCTCATGACCGCAACCTCCGATCCCTCTCGCGCGAGCCGGCGGACGACAGCGGATCCGATGAACCCGCTCCCCCCCGCCACGAGGATCATCGGTCACCCTCGACAGCGCTCAGGCCACCAGCCTGCGGGCGAACGATTCCGGATCGAACGGGACGAGGTCCCTCACGCCTTCTCCGGTCCCCACGAGCTTGACCGGCACCCGAAGCTCGTCCCTCACCGCAAGGACGATCCCCCCCCGAGCCGTGCCGTCCATCTTCGCCAGGACCAGCCCGGTCACGCCGACCGACTCGGTGAACGCTCTGGCCTGTGCGATCCCGTTCTGCCCGGTCGTAGCGTCGAGGACGAGGAGGACCTCGTCCACGCGGCCAGCGGCCTTCTCCAGGACGCGCTCACCTTGGACAGCTCCTCCATCAGGGGTTGGCGCGTGTGGAGGCGACCCGCGGTGTCGACGATCAACACATCGGTTCCCCTCGCCTTTGCCGACTGAACCGCGTCGAAGGCAACGGCACCCGGGTCGGCCCCTCGCTCCTGCGCCACGATCTGGGCTCCCGACCGCACGGCCCACGTTTCGAGCTGCTCTCCGGCGGCGGCCCGGAACGTGTCGCTCGCCGCCAGGCTCACCGACCGCCCCTCCCGCTGCAACAGGTAGGCGAGCTTGCCGATGGTGGTGGTCTTGCCGGTTCCGTTCACGCCGACCACCATGACGATCCCGGGTGAGCCTGCCGGGGGGGACCACGGCTTGTCGCCTTCGAACGCGCCGGCGATCTCGCGTGCCAGCACCTCCGCGGGATCCTGGGAGGTCCGGTAGGTCTGGCGAACCCGCTGCACGATCGCCCTCGCCGCCTTCGGCCCCACGTCGGCCCGGACCAGCGCCTCCTCCAGCTCCCGCCACGCCTCCTCGGTCGCCTGGCCGCCGCCGAACAGCGAGCGGACCCGCTGGCCCAGCCCCGGCGCCGCCCGGGTCGGGGCCTGGGGCGCGGGGGTCGCTCGAACGGCCAGCCCGCCCCCGCCATCGCGGCCATCTTCGACGCCTCCTCCGGGAAGGCGCCGGTCCCGGCGGGCGAGCACCACGGCACCGGTGACGACGGCAATCACGATCAGGACGACGACGCCGAAGACGATCTCGATGGTGCGCTCCCTCCCCCGAGCGAGCTGCCGGATGGGCTAGTGGACCGGCACCTCGGCAAGCCGCTGAGAGATTACCGTGGAGGCACCCTCCTGCCTCATCGACACTCCGTACAGCGCGTCGGCCACCTCCATCGTTCGTTTCTGATGGGTGACGACGAGGATCTG
>VAYC01000167.1 GCA_005885025.1 Actinomycetota bacterium
ACCGGCCGGCCGGCCCGATCGGCTCGGCCACGGCTTGCACGAAGGCGGCCACGTCGTGGTGGGTGACCTCCTCGATCTGGGCCACTCGCTCGGGTGTGGGCGCGACGGCCCGCGCGCGGATCTGGTCGAGGTCGTCCTGGGGGAATCGGCCGAGCCGGGCCCAGCCTTCGCAGGCCAGGACCTCGATGCGCAGCCAGTGCGCGAGCTTCGTCTCTTCGGCCCAGACCCGGGCCATGTCGGCGAGTGTGTAGCGGGGGATCACGACCGATGAGCCGCGGGCGCGGGCGCCCTCAAGGGCGAAATCCTTCCGCCAGGGATTCCTTGAACTCGTAGATCTTGGCGCGCACTCCAGGGTCGCGCACCGCGATGATCTGCGCGGCGAGGATCGCCGCGTTGACGGCGCCGTCGATCGCCACGGTGGCCACCGGCACGCCCTTCGGCATCTGCACGGTCGAGTACAGCGCGTCCATGCCCCCGAGCTTGGACCCGGAGAGCGGGACTCCGATCACCGGAAGCGCGGTGCGGGCCGCCACGGCCCCCGCCAGGTGGTTCGCCATCCCGGCGCCGCAGATCACGCAGACCATCCCTCGCTCCTCGGCGGTCCTGGCGAACTCGTCGACCAGGTCCGGATTGCGATGGGCCGACATCACGCGGATCTCGTGGGGGATCCCCAGCCGCTCGAGGATCGCGGTGGCCTGCTGCATGATCGGCAGGTCGGAGGCCGAACCGACCAGGATGCCCACGAGGGGGGTTCCCGGCTCCGGAAGCCGCGGGGCGGGGACTCGAAGAACGTCCTCGAGGTCGTCGCTCATGCGGCCCCTTCCATCGCGTCGGCGGCGATGTCCTTCCGGTAGGCCATGCCGTCGAAGTTGATCCGGGAGCAGGCCTCGTAGGCTCGGGTCCGGGCCTCCTCGTGGTCCTTGCCCAGAGCCGTCACCGTGAGCACCCTCCCCCCTGCCGTGACCACTCTACCGTCCCGGGCAACCGTGCCCGCGTGAAAGACCTGCACCTGGGGAAGCCCGGCGGCATCCGCCAGGCCGGAGATCGGCCGGCCGGTCTCGACTGGCCCGGGATAGCCGGCGGAGGCCAGGACGACGCCGACGCACGCACCTTCCGCCCAGGCGACCTGGTAGTGCGAGAGATTGCCCTCCAGGGAGGCCAGCAGCAGCTCCGGGAGGTTCGCCACCAAGCGGGGCAGGACGACCTGGGCCTCGGGATCGCCGAACCGGCAGTTGAACTCGAGCACCTTGGGGCCGTCCTTGGTCAGCATGAGGCCGCCGTAGAGGACGCCGCGGTAGCGGATCCCTTCTTCCTCGAGCGCTCGAACGGCCGGGGCCAGGACGACTTCCTCGATCTCGGCCTCGACGTCGGCGCCGCCCGAAGGGACGGGGCTGTAGGCGCCCATGCCGCCAGTATTCGGTCCCTGATCGTCGTCGAGGGCTCGTTTGTAGTCCCGGGACAGGGCCAGCGGCCGCACCGCTCGTCCGTCGGTCAGCGCCATGGCCGTGACCTCGGTGCCTTCGACGAATTCCTCGATCAACACGCGCAGGCCGGCATCCCCGAACATCCGCTGCACCAGGCACGCTTCCACCGCGACGCGGGCCTCGGCCTGGTCTTCGGCGATCACCACTCCCTTGCCGGCCGCGATCCCGTCGGCCTTCACCACGTAGGGAGGCGAGAGCTCGTCGAGGAAGGCAATAGCCGAATGGACGTCGTCGAAGGCCCGGGACCGCGGCGCTGGAATGCCGTGCCGCTGGCACAGTTCGCGGGCCCACACTTTCGAACCCTCGATCCTCGCCGCCTCGCGCGTCGGACCGAACACGGGCATCCCTCGCGACTCCATCTCGTCCACGAGCCCGGCCACGAGGGGCGCTTCCGGACCCACTACGGTCAGATCGATGGACTCGCGCTCCGCGAACTCCACCAGGCCTGGGATGTCGCCGGCCGAAACGTGGACGAGCGTGGCCAGCTCCCCGATCCCCGCGTTGCCCGGCGCGGCATACAGGCGGTCGACCGAAGCGCTCTGGCCAAGGCGCCAGCACAGGGCGTGCTCGCGCCCGCCCCCTCCCACGATCAGGATCCTCATGCGGGCCGCCGGTGCCGGGCGGAGGTCGTCACCTCGAGCGTCTGCTCCCGGTCGGGGCCGACCGAGATGTAGCGGACCGGGACCCCGGCCAGCTCCTCGATCCGGCGGACGTAGGCCTGGGCCGCCGGGGGAAGGTCCTGGAAGCGGCGAGCCGCCGTCAGGTCCTCGGTCCACCCCGAGAGGCGCTGGTACACCGGCTCCGCCCTGTGGAACAACGACTGGTGAGGCGGTACGTCCTCGAAGACTTCGTCGTCCGCGCGGTAGGCCGTGCAGATCTGCAACCGTGGCAGGCCGGACAGCACGTCAAGCTTCGTGAGGAACAGCTCGGTCAAGCCGTTGATCCGAACCGCGTAGCGGAGCAGCACCGCGTCGAACCACCCGCACCGGCGGGCGCGGCCCGTCGTGGTCCCGAACTCGTTTCCCTTCTCTCCCATCTGCCGGCCGGCCTCGCCGGCGTCCTCGGTGGGGAACGGGCCGGACCCCACCCTGGTCACGTACGCTTTGGTTACCCCGATCACGTCGTCGACCTCCTTCGGCCCCAGGCCCGAGCCGGCCAGCGCCCCGCCGGCCACCGGGCTCGAGGAGGTGACGAACGGATAGGTGCCGTGATCGAGGTCGAGCAACGTGCCCTGGGCCCCCTCCAGGAGCACGCGCTTGCCGGCCCGGAGTGCCTCGTAGAGGAGGGCTGCGGTATCCGTGATGTGCGGGGCCAGCCGCTCTCCGTATCCGAGGTAGTCCTCGGCCATCGAATCCCCGTCGAGAGGCAGGCGGTTGTATACCTTGGAGAGCACGAGGTTCTTCTCCTTGAGCACGACCTCGAGCTTCTCCCGGAAGATCTTCGGGTCGGTCAGGTCCTGGACGCGCAACCCCAGGCGCATGGCCTTGTCCGCGTACGCCGGCCCGATCCCCCGCTTGGTCGTTCCGAGCTTGAGCTTGCCCAGATAGCGCTCGGTGACCGCGTCCATCGCCAGGTGATAGGGCATGATCAGGTGGGCGTTGCCGGAGACCGCAAGTCGTGACGGATCGATCTCCCGATCCGTCAACGCATCCATCTCCTCCAGCAGGACCTTGGGGTCGATCACGACGCCGTCGGCGAGCACCGGAGTGACATCGGGATAGAGGATCCCCGACGGGATGAGGTGGAGCTTCAGGAGCTGCCCGCCGGCCAGCACGGTGTGGCCCGCGTTGTTGCCCCCCTGGTAGCGAACGACGAAGTCGGTCCGAGCGGCGAGGAGATCGGTGGCCTTCCCCTTGCCTTCGTCTCCCCACTGCGTCCCGACCAGGATCGTCGCCGGCACGGGCGGATTGTATCCGGGCGGTCAGGATCCTACGGTCCGGCTCTGAACGAACTTCTCGGCGACGCGGCTAGCGCTCGATCCGGAACTTGATCCGGACGTGCGTCTGGTACTCCTTGATCTTGTCGCCGTTCACGACGGCCGACGTCTCCAGGATGTCCATGCTCTCGATCCCCCGAAGCGTCTTCGAGGCCTCGGCCAGGGCCTGCGCCGCGGCGTCGCGCCAGGACTCCGTGGACACACCGACCAGGTCGATCGTCTTGATGACGGCCATCGCTCCTCCTCCGCGGTTCGACATACGGTTCGCGCCAAGTGGCCGAACTCTAGCCGGTTCGCCTCTTCGGCGCGTCGACGGGTTGTCGGCATTGAGCGTCCCGGATATCAGGCCGCGGCGTCTTCCATGTCCGGCGTGTACCTCCCGGTCCTGGCCGCGCTGTTGAGCTTGGCCCGGTGGTGCAAGGCGGCCTGCCCTGCCGTCACGTTCTCCAGCTGCCCCGCCCAGGCCTTCAGCGCCGGAGCTTGGAGCGCGCGTCCGTAGGAGAACGACAGCTGCCACGGCACGCCACCGATACGGTTCATCTCAGAGAGGTGTGCGGTGGCGGCCTCGTCGGCCTGCCCTCCCGAGAGGAAGACGATCCCCGGGACAGCCGCCGGTACGCACTCGCTGAGAACACGCAGCGTCCATCGCGCGACCTCTTCGACCCCTGCCTGCTCAGCCGCCGACTTCCCGGACAGGACCATGTTCGTCTTGAGCAGGGTCCCGGTCAGCTCCACGCGATGGGCGAACAGCCGATCGAACAAGGCTTCGAGCGTCCTCCGCGTTGCGTCGTAGTGCCGGTCGATCGTGTGGTCCCCGTCCATCAACGTCTCCGGTTCCACGATTGGGACCAGGCCCGCTTCCTGCGAGAGGGCCGCGAACCTGCCGAGGGCCTCGGCGTTCGCGTCGATGCACGTCTGCGCGGGGATGCCCTCCCCGATCGTGATGACCGCCCGCCACTTCGTGAACCGCGCGCCCAGCTCCCGATACTCGGCCAAGCGCTCCCGCAAGCCGTCGAGCCCCTCGGTGACCTGTTCGCCCGGGAACCCGGCGAGGGGCTTCGCTCCCGCATCCACTTTGATGCCCGGGATGATCCCTGCGCCTTCGAGGACCTTGGTGAAGGCCACTCCTCCTGCGGTCGACTGGCGGATCGTCTCGTCGAACAGGATCACCCCGCTGATGAACTGCTCCATTCCCAGCGTGGTGAACAGCATCTCTCGGTAGGCGCGGCGGTTCTCCTCGGTGGACGACAGGCCGATGGATTCGAACCGCTTCTTGATCGTGCCGGTGCTCTCGTCCGCCGCGAGGATGCCCTTGCCGGGGGCAACCAGGGCCCGGGCCGTTCGCTCCAGCTCCTCAAGGTCCATAGCCCCGCCGTTCTAGATCCGGTCGGGCGACTCGCGCCGGCGCTCGCTACCGGCGGCCAGCCGGGAGAGGCCGATGAACGTCAAGGCGATGATGGCCGTCAGGGCTGCTGTGGCCAGCCCGACCCTCTCGGACAGGGTCCGGACCAGGTGGTAGCAGACCTGGTCGCCGGGGCCGGCCGGGATGTCGGAGTCGAGGGCGGGGGCGGCGCAGATCCCGGCTCCTGACACCGCGGCCGCGGCCGTGACCATGGCGCCAACGGTCACGGCCACCAGCGTGACTCCGATGGCGAGCTTGCGCGGCGACCGCCGGGGCTCGGCTTCCGTCTTCCCCCTCCTTATTCCTTCTCGAAAGGATTGGTC
>VAYC01000168.1 GCA_005885025.1 Actinomycetota bacterium
AGGAACGCCTGGAACGGTGGGATCCCGTCGGCCCGCCGGTCGGCCTCGGTTCTCGCTGCTGCCCTCATCACTCCAGAGAACGAACGAGCCGCCGAAGATGTGAAATCCGTACCCGGGTTCGCCATGGCCGCCCGCGTCACAGCGGCGGCCACGGATAGGAACGGCGAGCGCCGGGGTGTGGAAAACGACCCGAGTCGGCCAGCCGGCGGGCGCGGTCGGCCGTGGAGTCGACCTCTCCCGCCGACAGCAGCCCGAGCATCTCCTCGCGCAGCGGTCCCGACCGTAACTCCTCGGCCAGCCGGCGAACGTCCGCCAGGATCGGATCCGGCACGGGCTCGCCGGCGAAGTCCCAGATCACGGTGCGAAGCTTCGGCTCGGGACTGAAGCAGACGCCATGGTCTACCACCCAGATGGTGCCGTCCCGGCCTCGCACGCAGTGGCCGCCCTTGCGGTCGGCGTTGTTGACGATCACGTCGAAGACGGCAACGGCAAGGAAGGCGTCGGAACACGTCTCGCGCAAGGTGAAGAAGTGCTCGTGTGGGTTGGCGTCGATGAAGAGCTGGAGCGAGCCCAGTCCGTGCGGTCCATCCCGCATGACCGTGGGAGGGATGGGAGGCCACCCAAGCGACCGGGACAGGACATAGGCCGCCACTTCGCGCTGGCACAGTGTCCCCTCCGGGAAGTCCCACAGCGGCGTCTCCCCGTCCCGCGGCTTGTACACGGCGAGAAGGGTGTGCTCGGGGTCGGCCACCTCGGTCAGGAACGTGTAGTTCGACGCATTTGGCATCAGACCGAGCGGCCGGATCTCGCCCTCGGTCAGGATGCGAAGGACGCCGTCCGAGATCTCTGCTTCGTGGTTCACTGCTCGCCGCTGCCTCGATGGCCGTTGAGGGCCGGGCAGCGATGGCCCTCGGGGTCGATCGGGTTTCCGCAGAGGGGACACCGAGGACGCCCCGCCGCACACACCAGCGCTCCGTGGCGGGCCAGCGAGAGCATCTGCTCGCGGGTGGCCCAGAACCGTACCCGGCCGACGTCGCGCTCTTCGCCTCCTTCGGTCTCCAGATCCTCCAGCTCCTCGAGCGATTCGAGATCCTCCGACCCCTCCGCCTCCGCGACCCCGAGCTCTGCGCCGAATTCGGCCAGGCCTCCGAGCCCTCCAGCCTCCTCCTCGGCCCCGGCTTCTTCTTCGTCCTCGGGCAGGAGCTCCTCGGCCTCGAGCATCAGCAGGTCCCGTTCCTCCTGGTAGCCGATCGACAGCCTTCCCGCGCGCCATTCGGGAGCGAGGGGCGCGTCCAGTCCCATCTGCTCCTCGGGCGGCCCCTGGCCGGTCTCCTTTCCGACCCTGGAGAGGATCTCCACGACCGACGCCGCCAGGAGCTGCAGCTGTTGCTTCTCCACGACGAGGGTCACCAGCTGGGCGTCCTTGCGAGCTTGGAGATAGAACGTCCGGGACCCCGCCTCGCCCACGGCGTCGGCGGTGATACGGTCGACCGGATCGAGCTCGATCAACATCACTCCATCCTAGGAGCGTTGTCGACCGGTGCCGGGTCCGGGACGGCGGCCGTCTCCAGTGGAGTGTCCCCTCCGAGCCCGAAGCGCAAGGTCCTCGAGGCTCCCCGTGTCGTTGACCCGAAGGATGCGCGGGATGCGGTCGCCCAGGAGGACCGCGGAGACCGAGGCCGGGCTGACCACGATCCGCTGGAACAGATCGATATGGACCCCGGCGTAATGCGCCAGCGCCAACCGGATCAGATCGGCGTGAGAGACCGCCGCCACGGTGCCGGTCTGGTGACGGGCGGCCAGCATCTCCAACGCAGAGACGCCCCGGCGCTGTGCCTCAACGAGCGTCTCGCCCCCGGGGAAGCGAACGGATGAAGGAGACTGCTGAACCTTCTTCCAAAGAGCTGTCCGGGTGAGCTGGGCAAGGCTGCGCCCGGTCCACCGGCCGTATCCGACCTCCTCGAGTTCCGGAATCGGCCTGACGAGCAGTCGACGGGGCTGGGCGATGGCCCTGGCGGTCTCGACGCATCGCTCCAGCGGGCTCGCGTACACGGCGTCCAAGTGAAGCGAAGCGAGGCGCTCGGCGAGCCGCACGGCCTGCGCCTCGCCTTCGGAGGAGAGATGGATCCCGGGCGTCGATCCGGAGAGCCGCCGCCCCGTCGCCTCGGTGACGGCATGCCGGACCAGGAGCAGGAGGGCCATCAGGGGGCCCCGGCGCCTGTGCCACAGCCGGCCAGCGGCAGCCGTACGGTGAAGGTCGAGCCACGACCGAGTTGGCTGTCCACACTCACCGTCCCGCCGTGGTTCGCCGCGACGTGCTTCACGATCGACAGGCCGAGCCCGGTCCCACCGGTGTCCCGGGAGCGAGCCCGGTCCACGCGATAGAAGCGTTCGAAGATCCGGGCCTGGTCGCGGGAAGGAATACCGACCCCGCTGTCCCGCACCTCGAACACGGCACTCCCGTCGTGGCTCGACACGCTGACCTCCACGCGGCCGCCCGGACGCGTGTACTGGATCGCGTTCTCGATCAGGTTGCGCGCGAGGAGGGCGAGATCCCGCGGCGAACCGCGAACGAGGACGCGACCATCGGTGTCGACCGCGATCGAGAGCCCTGCCTCTTCGGCGCGGTCTTTGAGGCGTCCCGCCTCCTCGGCCACGAGCCGGTCGAGCCGAAGCTCGGCTCGCTCTCCAGCTTCGCTCTCCAAACGAGACAGGTCGAGGAGGTCAGAGACGATCCTCGATAGGCGAACGGCTTCGACCTCGAGCTGGGCGGCGAAACGAGGCAGCGACGCGGGGTCGTTCTCCGCGCCAGCGGCGATGGTTTCGGCCAGGGCTCGGATGGAAGCCGCTGGCGTCTTGAGCTCGTGGGACGCGTTGGCGGCGAAGTCGCGCCGGATGGAGTCCGCCATCCTGGAGTCGGTCACGTCCTGGAGCACCAGCAGCACCCTCTCCCGGCCGGCGATCCGTGCCGCCGATCCCCTGAGCAGCCGGCCGGCCGCGCCACCCTCGACCTCGACGGGATTATTGGTCCCTCCCGCCAGGGCCGTCTCGACGATCGCTCGAAGCGACGAGTGCGCAAGATCGCGCGCCCGCCGGAGTCTGACACCCAAGAGCTCCCTGGCGCGGTCGTTGGCGAACAGGACCTCTCCCGTTCCGTCGAAGAGGAGGATCCCGTCCTCCAGGGCACCGAGCACGGCTTCGCGGTCCTCGCGCTCCCGTTCGACGGCCGCCGCCAGAGCTTCGCGCTGCGCAGCTTCGGTCCGAGCGGCCGCGTACGTTCGTTTGAGGCGTCGATGCAACTTTCCCTGCACGATCAGCAGCGTAAGGGCCAGCGCCCCCAGCCCGGCCCCGATGCCGATGGCCCACGTGACCGCCGCCAACGTCTGTCCCATGGCAGGGAACCAGTCTAGGTGGACCCCGAAGCCGAAATCACAGGACGCTCACATCTCATGTCAATTCCGGCCACGATCGGTCGGGTAGCATTCCCGCGGCTTCGGCCACCGCCACCGCTGTGCGAGGAGGGTGCCACGACCATCTTTCAGGCGATCGTGTTGGGGATCGTGCAGGGGCTGACCGAATTCGCCCCGGTCTCGAGCTCCGGGCACCTCATCCTGGTTCCCTGGCTCTTCCACTGGCCGATCCTGCACAACCCCGAACTGAACAAGACGTTCGATGTCGCCTTGCACATGGGAACGTTCATCGGAGCGGTGGTCTACTTCTGGCGGGACATCCTGCGGTACCTCCAAGCCTGGATCCGCTCGATCCGTCGAAGGGCGGTCGGGACGACGGATGAACGCCTGGCGTGGCTGATCATCCTGGGTACGATCCCGGGGGCCCTGACCGGGGCGCTGGCGGAGGAGGTCATCGAGAAGCATCTCGGCCAACCGTGGCTCATCGCGACGATGCTCGCCGTGTTCGGCATCGTGCTGTTCGCGGTGGACCGCAGGGTTCGGGCCACCCGCACGATGGATCATCTGCGCTTCCCCGACGCGGCGGTGATCGGTGTGGCCCAGGCCGTGGCGCTGCAACCCGGAGTATCTCGGTCCGGAGTCACGATCACCGCGGCGCGAGCGTTGGGCCTCACGCGGGAGGCGGCGGCGAGATTCTCCTTCCTCCTTTCGATCCCGATCGTGGGCGGCGCCGGGCTGTTCAAGGGCTTCAAGCTGCTTACCGGCAGTGAGCACATCCCCGCCGGTTTCGGGGCGCAGTTCGCGTGGGGGGCGGCAGCCTCAGCGGTGAGCGGCTTCCTGGTGATCTGGGGCCTGCTCTCGTACCTGCGCCGAAGGGACTTCGCTCCGTTCGTGGTGTACCGACTCGCGGCTGCGGCCCTCGTCTTCGCGATCATCGTCGCCGGGGTGCGCCCGGCGACGGTGTAGCCAGTCTGCATCGCTCTCAGGACGTCGCGCTCGGATGAAGCGGCCGAGCCGCCTGAAATGTTCATCCTCCGTTCACGTCCGGGTTCCAGGCGGTTCATGTGCTCCCGCTAGCGTCGGGTCCGTGGAACGTCCACCGCGGAACAAGCCCGAGCATCTGGATCGGGGTCCGCACTACCTCTCGTCTCGGCCCGAAGGAGGAAGCGTGCATAGATTCAACCGGTGCATGGCGGCCACCGCTGGCGTGGCGGCAGTCGTGCTGCTCGCAGCGGCGTGCGGAGGCGGCAGTACCTCGAACTCGAGTGGGTTCAAGGGTGTTTCGCTCACGGGAGCCGGCGCCACGTTCCCCGATCCCATCTACGAGCAGTGGTTCAAGGAATTCAGGAGCGTGGAGTCGGGCGCCAAGATCAACTACCAGGCCATCGGGTCCGGCGGCGGCGTCCAGCAGTACACGGCGGGCACGGTCGACTTCGGAGCCTCGGACGCTCCGCTCAAGGATGAGGAGACGCAGGCCATCAGGGCGAAGGGGTTGGACGTGGTTGAGATTCCGACGGTCCTGGGCGGCGTCGTGATCGCCTATAACGTCTCGGGAGTGGACACAGGGCTGAAGCTCGACGGAGCGACGGCCGCGCAGATCTTCCTCGGAAAGATCAAGGCCTGGAACGACCCCGCCATCTCCGCCATGAATCCGGGCGCGGG
>VAYC01000169.1 GCA_005885025.1 Actinomycetota bacterium
GGGCCTCTGGGCCTTGTGGGGATGCGTCGCGCCGTCGTAGACAGCCAGCTTCTTGAACATCTGTCGGCCCAGTCGGGTCTTGGGAAGCATCCCTCGGATGGCCTTCTCAACAGCCAGCGAGGGCCGCTCCGCCATCAGCCTCGCGTAGCCGATACGGCGAAGGCCGCCCGGATACCCCGAATGCCGATAGAAGACCTTGGCCTGTTCCTTGGTCCCCGTGAGCCGCACCCCGCGGGCGTTCACTACGATCACGTGGTCGCCCGTGTCGGCGTGGGGGGCGAAGATCGGTTTGTGCTTACCCCGGAGGAGCTTGGCCACCTCTGAGGCAAGCCGGCCCAACACGGCGCCCTGGGCGTCGATCACGTACCAGCGACGTTCGATGTCGCGCGGCTTCGGCGAATAGGTCTTCACGGAGTACCTCAGGGGTTCACAAGGGCGGACGATAACCGGCCGACAGGGCAGTCTACCTGGGCATTCAGTGGGTCGTCAAAGGACCTCCAATCATCTGGCCCATCGATGCACCCAGATATGCCTTTCGAGCGTCCAGGTACCGAGCGCCCCCCAAGGACCGAAGGAGCTGCCGCCGGGTCGGTTCGGCCGGCGTGGAAGAGGCGCAGCACGCGAGCGGAGGGGCAATGGCGATGTCCAGACGACACCGAGGACCGATCAGCTTTACGCGCCAGGAGCCGCGGGTGAAGCCGCCTCGGCGATATCTACCCGGCCGGGCCTGCCTCTTCTGCGGCGCCCGACTGACCCGGTACAACCCCGCCCAGTACTGCTACTCGCACCAGTCCTCGCGGTTCGGAGCAGCCTAGGCTCGATCAGACATCGTCAGCGGCGTCGACCGTACCGGACCCGAACCAAGCTGAGACCGTGAGGCGGAGCCAACGGCCCCGCCGCCGACCGGCTCCGGGCGGCTAGGACCTCCGGCATGGCATCCGGTGAGAGGCGACCCTCCCCTACCCGAGCCAAGGTGCCCACCAGGCTTCGGACCATCTGGTGGAGGAAGCTGTCGGCCATCGCCCGAACCTCTATCTCGTCACCGGCGGAGGGAACCGACAGGCGCCGAAGCATTCGAACCGTGCTCCCCGAGGACGGGGGAGCCCGGCAGAACGACGCGAAGTCGTGCTCGCCTTCGAGGAGCTTGGCGGCGGCCCGCATCCGGGCCACGGAGAGATGACCCGGCCGGTGCCACACGTATCGCGCCGTGAAGGGATCGGGGACGGGTCCCGTGTGGATCCGGTAGCGGTACTCCCGTCCGCTGGCGCTCCTCCGCGCGTCGAACCCTTGGCTGGCGCGTTGGGCCGCGAGCACCACGACCTCCGGGCCCAGGGTCGCGTTCAGGGCTCGCTGCACCTTGGCGGGGTCGAGGTCGGCCTCGAAGGAGGCCACCTGTCCTTGGGCGTGAACACCCGCGTCCGTTCGTCCGGCGACCGAGAGGCGAGGCGCCTCCGCCAGCATCCGGGCCAAGACATCCTCGATCACCCCCTGCACGGTCCGAACGCCGCGCTGCCTGGCCCATCCGTGGAAGTTCGTGCCGTCGTAGGCAAGGACCAGCTTGATGGTGGGTGGGTGCGTCGAGGTCGGCGACCCCCGGGGCAGGCTAGACCTCTTCTGCGGGAAGCAGCTCGATCAGGGCCATGGGCGCGCTGTCGCCCTGCCGGTGCCCCAGCTTCAGGATCCGCGTGTACCCACCGCTGCGCTCGGCGTAGCGAGGCGCGATCTCGGCGAAGAGCTTGTGGACCACGTCCCTGTCGGGAACGGTCTTCAGGACCTGCCGCCGGGCGTGGACGTCGCCGCGCTTGGCGAAGGTGATCAGGTGCTCCGCCAGCGGTCGGAGGGCCTTCGCTTTCGCCTCCGTGGTTTGGATCCGGCCCCGATCGAACAGCTGGGCGGCCAGGGTGGCAAGGATCAGCCGCTCGTGCTGCGGCCCGGATCCCAGGCGCGGTCCCTTCTTTGGCCTCGGCACCCCGTCCTCCTACTCCGGGCGGAGCTCGAGGCCCAGCTCGTCGAGCTTGGCCTTGACCTCGTCGATGGATTTCTGCCCGAAATTCCTGATGTCGAGGAGCTCGGCCTCGCTCTTCTGGACGAGATCACCCACGGTGTTGATGCCCTCACGCTTCAAGCAGTTGTAGGACCGAACCGACAGGTTGAGCTCTTCGATCGTCAGGGCCATGTCGCCGGTGAGGACCGTGGTGTCCGGGGCCGGACCGACGGTCAGCCCCTGGCTCTCGGCCAGCTCGCCGAACAGGTTCACCAGCTCCGAGAGCGTGGATCCGGCCGACGCCACGGCCTCCCGTGCGGTGATGGCGCCGTTGGTCTCGACGTCCAGGATCAGCCGGTCCCGGTCGGTCATCTGCTCGACGCGGGTGTTCTCGACGGCATAGGTGACCCTGCGGACCGGAGAGAAGATCGAGTCCACGGGGATCACGCCGATGGGGTCGCGAGGGTTCTTGTTCCGCTCGGCCGCCACGTAACCGACTCCCCGAAGGATCACCATCTCGAGCTCCAGGCTGGCCTGCCGACCCAGCGTGGCGATGTGCTGGTCGGGGTTGAGGATCTCGACGCCTGCGGGGGGCTGGATGTCCCCGGCGGTGACGTCGGCCGGTCCCCGAGCCTTCAGGTACGCCGTGACCGGTTCCTCCACCTCCGACCGGAGGACGACCTCTTTCAAGTTCAGGATGATGTCGGTGACGTCCTCGGTGACCTTCGGGATCGTCGAGAACTCGTGCAGCACGCCGTCGATGCGCACGGACGAGACGGCCGCACCGGGGATCGATGAAAGCAGGGTCCGCCGAAGGGCGTTCCCAAGCGTGTAGCCGAAGCCCGGCTGGAGCGGTTCGATCGCGAACTTCGACCGCGTGGGCGTGATGGTTTCTTCCTGGATCTGGGGTCGAGCGACGATCAGCACGTGCCTACACCTCCCGGCGGAGGATCATCCGGTTCTGCTCCGCCCTGTCTTGCTTCCCCCCGACCGGCTCGGTCCAGGGGGTCCTGCCTTCCTCACTACAGAACGAGTTAGACCCGCCGCCTCTTCCGAGGACGACAACCGTTGTGTGGCACAGGCGTGACGTCCTGGATGCCCAGGATCTCCAAGCCGGTGGCGGCCAGTGACCTGATCGCAGTCTCGCGGCCGGAGCCGGGCCCCTTCACAAAGACGTCGACCCTGGTGAGGCCGTGCTCCTGAGCACGCCGAGCCGCGGCTTCCGCCGCGAGCTGCGCCGCGAACGGGGTTGACTTCCGGGAGCCCTTGAACCCCACGTTCCCGGCGCTGGCCCAGGAGAGCGTGTTCCCCTCCAGATCGGTGATCGTCACGATCGTGTTGTTGAACGTCGACTTGATGTGGGCCTGGCCGTGCGCGACGTTCTTCTTCTCTTTCCGGCGGGGCTTCTTTGCCTTTGGGTTCGCCATAGGGCTACGGGGCCTTTCTCCTCACACCGACGGTCTTCTTCGGGCCCTTGCGGGTCCGCGCGTTCGTATGGGTCCGCTGTCCTCGCACCGGGAGGTTCCGGCGGTGCCGCACCCCCTGGTAAGAGCCGATCTCGATCTTCCGCTTGATGTCCTGGGCCACGTCCCGGCGAAGGTCTCCCTCGACCTTGTAGTTGCGGTCGATCCACTCCCGGATCTTGACCACCTCTTCCTCGGTCAGGTCGCGGACCTTCCGGCCGCCGTCGATGTCCGATCCCCGCACGGTCGCCAGCGCCCGGGTCGGCCCGATCCCGTAGATGTAGCGAAGAGCCACGTCCACCCGCTTGTCGCGCGGGAGGTCGACGCCGGCGATCCGAGCCACTCTGGTCCTCCTACCCTTGCCGCTGCTTGTGTGTTGGGTCCTTGGAGCAGATCACCATGATCCGTCCGTGGCGGCGGATGATCTTGCACTTGTCACACATCTTCTTCACCGACGGACGAACCTTCATCTTCTTCGAACCCCCCGCTCTTACCGGTACCGATAGACGATCCGGCCCCTGGTGAGATCGTACGGCGACAGCTCTACCAGGACCCGGTCCCCCGGCAGGATCCGGATGTAGTTCATGCGCATCTTGCCAGAGATATGAGTCAGGACCTTGTGTCCGTTATCAAGTTCAACCCGGAACATGGCGTTCGGCAGGGGCTCCACAACC
This sequence comes from Actinomycetota bacterium, assembly GCA_005885025.1. Classification (GTDB taxonomy): domain Bacteria; phylum Actinomycetota; class UBA4738; order UBA4738; family UBA4738; genus AC-52. The sequence goes on from VAYC01000169.1 coordinate 4,122, forward strand.
GTCCCCTCGACCTCGATGGCATCCTTCTTCGCCAAGCTCCCGGATTCCTTCCGAACACACCAAAAGCGCCCCGGGTCACTGCCCGGAGCGACAACGCAAGTATACGGCCCGACCAGCACGAACGTCTACCGACCGGCTCGCCCTGGTCAGGCCAGAGGTCGCGACGCGTCCGGCCCCCAGCCCTCAACGGGTCCCCAGGGGGGGCCGATATCAGCAAGCAGAGATCGTCCCAGAACGGCAAAGACGTGTCCATGGCCGAACAACGAACTACCGCGCCTTCCGTAGCCGCCCCGGCCGGTCCCCCCATCCTGCTCGTCGAGGACGACCGGGGGCAGTCCCTGCTGGTCGAACGGGTGTTTCGGAAGGCCGGCGTGGCGAATCCGGTCCGCGTGTTCCACGAGGGAAACGGCGCACTCGCCTACCTCGGCGGGCAGGAAAGCTACGCCGACCGGACGCACTTCCCTCTCCCTGTTCTCATCCTGCTGGACCTGCACGTCCCGGGGAGGTCCGGCCTGGAGCTGCTCACCTGGCTCCGCCAGCAGCCCAACCTCGACCGTATCCCCGTGGTCATGCTCTCCGGCTCTTCGGAGTCGGAAGACATCGATCGGGCGTTCGAGCTGGGCGCCAACTCCTACCTGGTGAAACCGGTGGCGTTCGACGCGCTCCTGGACACGGTCACCGGCTTGGGGCTCCCGTGGATGATCCTCGGCGGGGACGGAAAGGGAAGGGATGGCTGACCGCGGGCTTCGCCGGTTGCGCCCCAGCGTCTCCACCGGGTTCCTCGGAGCCGGCGTCGCC
>VAYC01000170.1 GCA_005885025.1 Actinomycetota bacterium
TGTCGGGCCGAGACGATCGTGCGGCAGTGTTCGAGAGCGTCCGGCTCGGAGCGGACGGGTATCTCGAGAAGACGGGCTCGGTGGACGAGATCGCCGCCGCTGTGGAAGCGGTCGGCCAGGGGACCAAGGTCTTCAGCGTCGACCATCGGCGCTCCGTTCATGTGGAGCTCGGCGACCTGATCAGGAGATCCCGGGAGGCGGCGAGCCTGGCTGCCCGGCTCACCCGCCGCGAGCGGGAGATCCTCGACCTCCTGGCCTGGGGACTCAGCACGCGGCTGATGGCGAGCCGGCTCGGCGTCTCGGAGCGCACCGCCGAGGCGCACACCCGCAGTCTGTACCGGAAGCTCGGCGTGCGGAGCGGCGTCCAGGCGGTCCATCGGGCAGCCGAGATGAAACTGGTGAAACTCGTTGGGTCGGGGCAGGTGGGTCGGCTGAACCGGTGAACCGGAACCCCGTGGCCTTGAGCACTAGGCCGAATTAGGTATGGCTTCCTACCTAATCCTAGGGTAGGGTCTGCGCCCTGCTGTGAGCACAAGAGAGTCTCTTCGCGAGGCCCCCACCGGCGAGGAGCCAGGCCGGCTACTGAAGATCGCCATTGCCGACTACCCGGCCATCATGCGGGCCGGGATCGCCTCCCTCCTATCCGCGCAGCCGGATATGGAGATCCTGGCCGCCGGTGCGACGGCCGACGAGTGCCTGGAGTCGTTGCGAGCATTGCGACGACGGACGGGCGTCCTTCTGCTGGTCGGTCTGGGCATCCCCGGAGAACGTGGGTCTCTCTGGCTGATCCGAGCTGTGCGGGACCAGTTCCCCTCGGTTCCGATCCTGGCCTGTGGGGCGAACTCGGACGATCTCACGGTCTCCCAAGCGCTGTTCACGGGGGCTGACGGGTTCGTGAGCAAGGACGTCGAGCCGGCCGTCTTCGTCGATTCCGTTCGAAGGGCCGCCGGGGGCGAGGTCGTCCTGGCCGGAGTCCCCGACTCCTGGGTCGGCCGGATCGCCGACAACGTGGAGCGGACCGTCTCGACGGAGCCCGTCCTGACTCAGCGCGAGGTCGAGGTACTGGCGGTCGCGGCCGAGGGACTCACGGCCCGGCAGATCGGCCACCGGCTGGGGGTGCGGGAGCGTACGGTGACGACCCATCTGGGGCGGATCTACCGGAAGCTCGGCGCGTCCGGCAGGATCGCCGCCTTGGCCACCGCCAGCGAGTTCGGCGTGCTGGCCCTCGCCCGGCACCGATAGCGGCCGTAGACCTTCCACACGGGATTCGGTCCCTGGGCGTCTTCGGGCGGGCCTATGAGGGGAGTGGTGCAACTCTTGGGACATACAGGAAATAGCCGTGGGTCCGAATGGCCAGCCGGTAGTTCGCCTCGAGCGCCTGGAAGACCCGAGGTCCGAAGTGCCACGTCGCGTACCAGTACTCCGACGCCGCGTCCAGCTCCTTCAACAGAACGACCTTGTCGAACTCTCCTCTGTTGATTCGCTCGATCAGATCGTCGACCCAGGAGGGATGGATCCTGTCGAATTGACGCACCATGAAGGGATCCAGTACCAGCGGACGAAGATTCATCTCCACCGGAACGGAAGGATCTTCCGATAGGATGACGTCGTCCGACCTGAGATAGCCCGACAATGGATGCGCAGCGAAGCGGTCCCCTCGAGGATGCCCGAGCGCAGAGGCCACCGCGTCGCGGACGGGGCCAGCCAACGTCACCGCGTAGGACGCGGCCAGACTGGCCGCGAGGACGAGCGGGAGGGCGGATCGCACGAGCCCGAAGCGCAGGCGAGCCATTACGCGCCAGAACCGCCCAACCACGACCACAGCCAGCACGATGAGGTCTATCAAGTGGTTGTATTCAGCGCCGATGTCCGTCAACACCACCAGGAGGACCGCCACCGCCCAGGCCAGGCTTACTTCATAGATCGTCAGGCGGTTTCCAACCCATGCGGCGAACCAGGCCACAACGGCCACGACGATGAGGATGAACAGGGCGTTCATTCGCTGCACGAGGAGCGCGGGGAGGGTGGCGGGCCTCGAGAGAGCACCTAGCCCCGATACCCCAGAGACGGAAAGGCTCGCCACGTTCGACCATAGACGACCACCACTGATCCAAAGGAACAGACCCAACGTGCCGGCGAAGAAGGCCAAGAAGCTAGCGGCGAACGGGACGAGTTGCCGGCGAGCCTTCATCAGCAGCCACGTTCCGATGGCAAGCGGAGCCCACACGGCGCTGAACTTGACAAATATCGCCAGGGCGCAAAGACCTGCTGCGGCGACCAGACGCCTCGTGCGGAATGAGTCCGCCACCAGTGCGATGGCTCCGAGCTGAAGGGCGACCGGAAGCGCGTCCCCCGAGATCCCGGTTGCTGCGAGCAGGCCTGGTTCGGTGGCGACGATGCTCGAGGTCAGAGCTAGCGCAACAGGGAGGGGGGAGCCCAGCCGCCTCAGCACGAGGAGTGTCAGGCCCAGCAGCAGGGCGATCGAGGCATAGGAGAGGACCTTGCCAGACTCGATGTACTCGTGCGTCACTCGAGCGATCGCGGCGTGAAGGACGATCGGGACTGGCATGAAGCGAGTGCCGCCGTAGTTCCGACCGTCGTACAGCGGTCGGTACAAGGTTCCGTGGTTGACGTCTTGCGCGAGGGCCATCCGGGCCCCCGCGACGTGGTTGAGGGCGAACCGATCGTCGATACGCACGATGGCCAGCAGGATCCACGAACCCACGATCAGCGTTGCCAGGACGCCCAGAACGATGGCCCGCCAACCGCCTTGCTGCGCCTCCAATCGACCCAGTTCGTCTTCCCTCCCGATGGGGGCCGCTCCAGCGGGAACGGTCCCGATTCGACCTCTGGAGTTCATGCCTTCACGAAGATGACACCATCGTCGTCCTGGTAGGCCAAACGCCACTTGGGATCCCGCCGCATCAGGCGAACGAGGCTCCCCTGTTGGTCCGTGTTGACCGCGACCGCCTGGACGTTCCATCGGTCGAGGATCGCGGCCCACCCCTGCCGGCCGTTCGAGACCGAGAGGTAGTCGTTCCATACGCGTCCCGGGAACAGTTCGATCCGGGAGTCGACGAACACCGGGTTGTCTGGCAGGGACAGCTCGAACCAGGACCCCCATCGCTGAAGGTTGAAGATCCGATCGCCAGGTTGGAGCAGCCGGCCCAACTGGGTGGTCAGTGCCACCGGCGCGTCGGCCACCCGGGTCCCCGGGCGGCGGAAGGATCCGCCCTCCAACGAGAACATGAAGAAGATCCCCACGATCAGAACGAGACAAGCGGCGATCGCCGTGTTGACCAGCGAGGGAGGAAGCTCTTTGGCCGGCGCCGAGTCGCGGTCCCTGAACAGGCCGGCCAGGGCGGGAGCCGCGGCCAGGCCCCACCACATGGTGTTCCTGGTAGCGGTGAGGGCCATCGCGAAGAACAGCCCCAGCCAGATCAGCGTGGGCCAAGGCGCGGGGCGCCCGCGACGTGCAAGGACATACACCGCAGCGGCCACCGAGACGAAGAAGATGGCGTCATCGGGATGCCGGATGGTTGGGGGTTGCCATTCAGAGACCAACTTCGAGATGAACGGGTTCCGGGCGATCCCGTACGCGTAACTCCACACCCGAACACCGAATGGGTTCAGGAGCGTGGCCAGCACGCTGATCCCGGCCATCCCGACGGTCCGGCGGGCGCCCGGAGCGTGCCCGTACAGGTCCTCGATCGCCGCGAGGGCGAGGAGCACCGGTCCCATGAAGAAGCTTCCGTGCACGTTCGCCCAGAAGGCGACTACCACCGGCATCCACAGCAGCCGCCGCGGGTGTCGGCGGCGCCCCACGACCAGCCACAAGCTGATGGCGAACAGGACCGCGGCCAGCAGTTGGGGACGCAAGGTGAGGCTGGTCCACGCAACCGCGAAGCCCCCCAGCGTCAGTCCGGCGGCGGCCCGGGGAGGAGCCCCCGCCGACCGGCAGGCCAGGTACACGAACAGCATGGTGAGACCCCCCAGGAGGACCTGGGCGACGGATAGGCCGGGCCAGCCGACGGCGCGGTAGAGGAGGCCGAGGAGCAACTGGGCGCCCCACTGCTGATCGAGCCACGGCGCGCCGGTTACCGTGAAGGTGTACATATCCCGGTGAACCAGCGCATGGGTCCGGAGCATGATGTTGCCCGTCCGGATGTGGTACGCCAGGTCGATCGTCCCCAGTGCGCCGTGCAACGCGACCATTGGCAACACCACCGCCATGAACGCCCACAGTTGAGGCAGTGAGATCGCCAATCGGCTCGGTATCGACCGGCTCTCGGCGGCGGTCTCGACGGTCGATCTCACCCGGACATCGTACGGCGCTCCATACCGCCGGCAGAGAAGGGAGGGGCAAGCCGAATCGCCCGCCCTGACCTGGGAAGACGCCGGGCGATACGTAAAACTACGTACGGAATCTCCGGGGAACTCGGCATGGTTTGCACCCCCCCTGGGCCTTACCTTCTCAACCGTTCGAATCCATTCATCCGGTAGTTGAGGGGATCGGCTTCCCCTTTCGGCTCAATCGAAAGGAGGTGAGGGGGGTGCTTCTGGGACTTTACACCAGGGTGCAGACGACATGGGCGTCGTTCCGCAGTCGCTTTGAGGACGAGAGCGGGGCGGTTGCCACCGAATACGTCTTCCTGCTGGTTCTGATCGCGCTGGCCATTACGGGCGGCATGATCTTCCTGGCTTCCGCCATCAACGCGAAGTTCAGCGATGCCGGTAGCGGGGTCACCAACCCGCCGTAACCCGGCTGGAGTTCAAGGAGCGGCCTCGTCGGCCGCTCACTCCTCGACGCCCGCCGGGGAGTGAGGGGCCGACGAACCGGACCAGGCTTCTCACGGCCCGAATGCAGGTGGGATCCCTCGAGGGAAGGCTCAGTTGAGGACCAAGGTGGATTGGCCGAAGGAGGAAGGAGCTGCTGCGGTGGAGTTCGCGATCGTCTCCGTGCTGCTCCTGATCATCGTGTTCGGCACGATCGAATTCGGCATCGCGTTCAGCAAGGTGAACGTGTACACGGGCGCTGCCCGCGAGGGCGCCCGATACGCGGCCGTGCGATGCTCACCGAACCTCTCGTGTACCAACGCGTTGATCGCGCAGCGAGTAGCGGACTCGGCCGTCGGATATCCGATTGGCCCAGGGTCGCCAACCGCGAACCTTCAATGCTCCGACTCGAACGTCGGCGCTGAAGTCACCGTCAGTTGGAACCAGAGCATCAGGGTCAACATCCCGTTCGTTCCCGGCCTGAATCCGGCCACGTACACGCGAAATGTAAGGGCGGTGTTCCGATGCGAATGAGACCTCGCTGGTGGTCCATCCATCGAGACGAGCGCGGAGCGACGCTGGCGTTCGTGGCCGTGATCATCTTCGTCCTCCTCGGAGTCCTCGCCCTGTCGGCCGACTTCGGTGCCCTCTACGTGGACCGCCGGCGCATGGTCAACGCCGCCGATGCCGCGGCGCTCTCGGCGGCGCTCACATACGCAAAGAAGGACGCGGTGTGTGGAACCAACGACGCACCGGCGAAGACGCAGGCGGACTCCCTGGCGACGGCGAATACATCGACGGCTACGCCGGGTGACAGCAAGAGTCAGAACCCCTTTGTGACCGACTGTGGGCACAAGCGCGTCACGGTGACGTACCACCTGGAGCACAAGTACCTCTTCGCCGGCGCGATCGGGTTCGACTCGACGCCCGTCGTGGCCAGGGCGACGGGGCACTGGGGGCCGGCGGGAGGGGCCGGCGGCGTCCTCCCGGTGATGGTCAGCTCGGGAAGATTGACCAACTGCGACATTCCGAACCCCACGGGGACCACGGACTGCTACTTCTACGTGAACAACGGAGGATCGGGCTACGGCACCGCCTCGTGGGCGCTGCTGAACGTGCAGCCCACGTGTGCGCAAGCTCAGTACGGGTGGAACGTCAGCGTCTCCCAGTGCTCCCAGAAGGTGTCCAACCCCAACCCCACCTACAACTGTCCGGGCTGGGGCGACAGCTCACTCCGGGATCTCATCCTCAACGGCTCCGGAAACCTGACCGTGGACCCAAGTGGGCACACGTATGTGTGCCTGGTGAGCGGCCAGCACGTACCGACGTTCAGGGATATCCAGGGGCTCGCGGGCAAGGTCAGGCTCTTCCCCGTGAACGATCCGAATGGGCAGATCAAGAAAGGCGGTGTTCTCTGTCCGCCTCCCAACTGCAGCCCTGACTTCTGGGACATCATCGGATTCATCCAGATGCGGATCATCGAGGTGTTGAGGGGCGGTCCCAACCCGAATTGGCCCGCCCAGTGTCTTGCCCTGGGGGTTCCGGACTCGAATGCCTGGTGCATGCACGCGACGTGGCTCGGCTAC
>VAYC01000014.1 GCA_005885025.1 Actinomycetota bacterium
TGGATCTGGGTCTTCCCGCTCACCCAGGATCGCATCACCGCCGGCGTGGTCATGAACAACTCCTACATGCGGGACCAGCGACGGCGTCTGCTCGATGAGGGATCCACCGACTGGCAGCTCGACCTCTGCCTGCAAGAGCTGAATCTGTCTTCCTTCGTACGGTCGCTGCTCGAGGGATCGGAGCGGGCTCTTCCGATCCTCGTGAACGGGAACTACTCCTACGAAGTGAAGAACCACTACCGGCCGAACTACGCGATGATCGGGGACGCCCGCGGCTTCATCGACCCGATCTTCTCGAGCGGGGTCTTCCTTTCGATCAAAACGGCCTACCTGGTCACGGATGCGCTGAGGGCGCGGCTGGCCGGAGATCCGGGCGCGGACGAGATGATGGCCGGGGCCTACGCCAAGGTCACCGGGGCTTACAACTTCGTCCACAGGATGATCAAGCTCTTCTACAACCCCCACGCGGTCACCTGGGCCGAGGGGGGCGAGGGGGAGGTGCACCGCGCCCACCAGAGCGCCATGGCGGCCGGCCATTTCATGCTCTCAGGCGGCTTCTTCGAGGAGCACGAGCGTTTCAACAAGCTCTTCGACCTCATGGAGGACCCTCGGTCCTTCCACCGCTATGCCCGAATGGTGATCGAGCGACCCGACCTGAACGACGCCTCTTGCCACACCCCGTGGGAGGTGGCCTTCGGCGACCTGGCAAATGGCCGGGGATCGGCGGGGACGGTGGATGCCGCCGTTGGTCGCCAATGAGCCAGGAAGAGAGCGGAAAAAGGGGCGGGAAGGAGCGGGAAGGAGCCGCCGCCGGGGCGTTTGCCCAGGTCGGTGCGTTGACATCACCCTTTCCCAGTCGCTAGCATTGTCTACTGCGGCTCGGATTGGCCGGGCCGTTAGTAGCATGTCTTGAGCGGACCCCCTAAGGGAGCAGCCGGTCACCCGTGTTCCCTGGGGCCTCGGCCGGGCGGCCGGGCCTTTTTGTCAGACTCGATAAGGGGCGAGCAGGCGAGAGATAGCGTGCAGACGAGAGAGCTATGCCGACCGTACATCAGCTTGTCAAGAACGGGCGCGAGCGCCCGCGGGTCAAGACCAAGAGTCCCGCGCTCCGGGGCTCCCCGCAGCGCCGCGGTGTCTGCACGCGCGTCTACACGACCACCCCGAAGAAGCCGAACTCGGCCCTCCGGAAGGTAGCCCGGGTCCGCCTGACCAGCGGCATCGAGGTCACCGCCTACATCCCCGGTATCGGCCACAACCTCCAGGAGCACTCGATCGTGCTCGTGCGAGGCGGGCGGGTGAAGGACCTCCCCGGCGTCCGTTACAAGGTCGTACGGGGGACCATGGACACGGCGGGGGTCCGGGACCGCAAGAAGGCCCGGTCGCGGTACGGCGCCAAGAGAAGCGCGTAGGGGGTAGAGGCGATGCCACGGAAAGGAGCTGCCTCCAAGCGCGAGATCACGGCTGATCCCGTCTACCAGAACGCCCTGGTCACCCAGCTGATCAACAAGGTCCTGCTGAACGGGAAGAAGGCCCTGGCGGAGCGGATCGTCTACAAGACGCTCGAGGTCGTGTCCGAGCGGACGGCCAACGATCCGGTCATCGCGCTCAAGAAGGCGGTGGACAACGCCCGACCGTTGTTGGAGACGCGGTCCCGGCGGGTGGGCGGAGCCTCATACCAGGTCCCGGTGGAGGTTCGGCCTCACCGGGGAACCACGCTCGCCCTCAGGTGGCTGGTGAACTACGCGCGCCAGCGGAAGGAGCATTCCATGGCCGATCGCCTGGCCGCGGAGATCATGGATGCCTCATCCGGGCAGGGAGCCTCGGTGAAGCGGCGAGAAGACATGCACAAGATGGCTGAGGCGAACAAGGCGTTCGCCCATTACCGGTGGTAGCAGCGGTGGCCACCGCGGCGAGGAAGCTGAATCCGATGGCACAGGCGGCACGGGAAGCGGTGAAGGGAACCGGAGGGGCCGGCAAGGCCCTGGTGATCCGGGAATACCCGCTCGTCCGCACTCGGAACATCGGGATCATGGCCCACATCGACGCGGGCAAGACCACCACGACCGAGCGGATCCTCTACTACACGGGCAAGTCCTACAAGGTCGGAGAGGTCCACGAGGGCACCGCCCAGATGGACTGGATGGTTCAGGAGCGCGAGCGCGGCATCACCATCACCTCGGCGGCCACGACCTGCCTGTGGAAGGACCACTGGATCAACATCATCGACACCCCCGGCCACGTGGACTTCACGGTGGAGGTGGAGCGGTCGCTCCGAGTGCTCGACGGCGCGGTGGCGATCTTCGACGCGGTGGCGGGCGTGGAGCCCCAGAGCGAGACCGTGTGGCGGCAGGCCGACCGCTATCACGTCCCCAGGATCTGCTTCGTGAACAAGATGGACCGGGTGGGGGCGGACTTCGAGCGGACCGTCCAGATGATCGAAGAGCGTCTGCACGCCACCCCCCTGGTGATCCAGCTCCCCTGGGGCGTGGAGTCCTCCTTCATCGGAGTGATCGACCTCATCGAGATGAAGGGTCTGCGGTGGGCGGAAGGGATGGGCGAGTCTTGGGAGACGGTAGAGATCCCCGAGGAGCTCCGGGCGAAGGCCGAGGAATGGAGGCACCGGCTGTTCGAGCGCCTCGCGGACCACGACCCCGAGCTGATGGAGAAGTACGTCCACGGGGGAGAGCCGACGTCCGAGGAGCTGCGGCGCGCCCTTCGCAAGGCCACGCTCGAGGTGACGGGGACCCCCGTGCTGTGCGGCTCAGCTTTCAAGAACAAGGCCATCCAGCCGCTGCTGGACGCCGTCGTGGCGTTGCTCCCCTCGCCGGTCGACGTGCCGCCCGTGCGCGGGGTCGACCCGGAGACCGGTGAGGAGGCCATTCGAGAGGCCAGCGACGAAGAGCCTTTCTCGGCCCTCGCGTTCAAGATCATGTCCGACCCCTTCGTGGGCCGGCTCACCTACATCCGCGTGTACTCGGGGATCCTCCGGACGGGCGCCCACATCCAGAACTCCACAAGGGACCGGAAGGAGCGGATCGGCCGGATCCTCCAGATGCACGCCAACCACCGGGAGGACATGGAGGCCGCGTTCACCGGGGATATCGTGGCGGTAGTCGGGCTCAAGCACACCACCACGGGCGATACGCTGTGCGACCCAGCCAACCCCATCGTCCTCGAGTCGATGCAGTTCCCAACCCCGGTGGTGTCCGTGGCCATCGAGCCGAAGACCAAGGCCGATCAGGACAAGCTGTCCAGCGCGCTGGGCCGGCTGGCCGACGAGGACCCCACGTTCGTGGTGAAGGTCAACGACGAGACCGGCCAGACGTTGATATCGGGCATGGGGGAGCTGCACCTCGAGGTGCTCGTCGACCGCCTGACCCGCGAATTCAACGTGGGTGCCAACGTCGGAAAGCCTCAGGTGGCATACCGGGAGACGATCCGCAAGGCCCTCCACAAGGTCGAAGCCAAGTACATCCGCCAAACCGGCGGTCGCGGGCAGTACGGCCACGTGGTCATCGACCTGGAGCCGCTCGGATCGGGCGGCGGCTACGAGTTCGTCAACAAGATCGTGGGCGGGACCATCCCCAGGGAGTACATCCCGTCGGTCGACCAGGGCATCCAGGAAGCGATGGAGTCCGGCGTGGTGGCCGGATACCCGATGGTCGACATCCGGGCCACACTGATCGACGGGTCCTACCACGAGGTGGACTCCTCGGAGATCGCCTTCAAGATCGCAGGGCAGATGGCGTTCCGCGAAGGCGCCCGGAGAGGCGACCCGGTCCTGCTCGAGCCGGTCATGGAGTTCGAGATCCTCACCCCGGAGGAGTTCATGGGTGACGTCATGGGCGACGTGACGTCCCGCCGGGGCCGGATCGAGCACATCGACGAGCGGTCCGGGATGCGGGTGATCCGCGTGGTTGTCCCACTGGCTGAGCTGTTCGGCTATGCCACCGACCTGCGGTCCAGAACTCAGGGCCGAGCTTCACACACGCCCATGCAGCTGCATGCCTACCAGGAGGTCCCGGCCCAGATCTCGCGGGAGATCGTGGCCCGAGTCCGAGGGGAGTAGATCGGGGCTGGGAGCCCCGGAAGGAGTAATCGGAGATGGCCAAGAAGAAGTTCGAGAGGACCAAGCCGCACGTCAATATCGGGACGATCGGCCACATCGACCACGGCAAGACCACGCTGACCGCGGCCATCACCAAGGTGCTGTCGGAGAAGGTGGGTGGGATCAACAACTACATCCCATTCGATCAGATCGACAAGGCGCCGGAAGAGCGCGAGCGTGGGATCACCATCCAGATCTTCCACGCGGAGTACGAGACCGCGAAGCGGCACTACGCCCACGTGGACTGTCCGGGGCACGCCGACTACATCAAGAACATGATCACCGGAGCCGCCCAGATGGACGGGGCCATCCTGGTGGTCTCGGCGGCCGACGGGCCCATGCCCCAGACGCGGGAGCACGTCCTCCTGGCCCGCCAGGTGAACGTGCCCTACATCGTCGTGGCCCTGAACAAGGTGGACATGGTCGACGACCCCGAGCTCCTCGACCTGGTCGAGCTGGAGGTCCGTGAGCTCCTGTCCTCCTACGAGTTCCCCGGCGAGGAGGTCCCGGTGATCCGGCTCTCCGCGCTGAAGGCGCTGGAGGGTGACGAGCAGGCCAAGGCCCAGGTCATGGAGCTCATGGACGCCGTCGACAACTCGATCCCCGAGCCCGTGAGAGACGTCGACAAGCCGTTCCTCATGCCGATCGAGGACGTCTTCTCGATCACCGGCCGCGGCACCGTGGTCACCGGCAGGGTGGAGCGCGGCGGCCTGAAGAAGATGGAGGAGATCGAGATCGTCGGCATCAAGCCCACCAAGAAGACGGTGGCCACCGACCTGGAAATGTTCCGCAAGCTCCTGGACGACGTCCAGGCCGGCGACAACGTCGGTGTGCTGCTGCGGGGCATCGACAAGGACGACGTGGAACGGGGACAGGTCCTGGCCAAGCCGGGCACGATCACCCCGCACACCGAGTTCGACACCCAGGTCTACGTGCTGTCGAAGGAAGAGGGCGGGCGGCATACGCCGTTCTTCCCCGGCTACCGGCCGCAGTTCTACTTCCGGACGACCGACGTGACCGGGGCCATCACGCTCCCCGAGGGTACGGAGATGATCATGCCGGGTGACAACACCACCATGAAGGTTGAGCTGATCGCTCCAATTGCGATGGAGGAAGGTCTCAGGTTCGCCATCCGCGAGGGGGGCCGCACCGTCGGCGCCGGAAGGGTCGTGAAGATCCTGAAATGAGCTGCTACACGCGCCACCTGGGGGACTGGCTCCCGCCGGACCCGACCTGGCTCGACCGGAGAGCCCTGGACGAGGCCCTCCGGGAAGAGCTCGGCATGGCCGACGCCGACTGCCCCGAGGTCTGGTCCGCCGTGAAAACGAATCGTGACCGCCTCGCGATAGCCCTGAAGCGAGGGGGCTTGCGAAGGGGGACCACCCCAGAGCCGGCCGAGCACCGGGACGAGCAGGACGGTGCGCGCTGATGGCCGCACCGCGGATTCGCATCAAGCTGCGTGGCTACGACCACGAGATCCTCGACGCCGCGGCGCGTGACATCGTCGATCACGTCACTCGGACGGGGGCCAAGGTCGTGGGGCCCGTCCCGCTTCCCACCGAGCGCAACCTGTGGACGGTCATCCGGTCGCCTCACAAAGACAAGGACAGCCGGGAGCACTTCCAGATGCTCACGCACAAACGCCTCATCGACATCTTGGACGCCACTTCCAAGACGGTGCAGGAGCTCCAGCGCCTGAACTTGTCGGCAGGCGTCGACATCGAGATCAAGCTCTGACGGGGGATCGATGGGCACCGCGAAGGGGATCCTGGGGACGAAGCTCGGGATGACGCAGATCTACACGGACGACTCAAGGGTGGTCCCGGTGACGGTCATCCAGGCCGGGCCTTGTCTGGTGACCCAGGTGAAGACCAAGGAGCGGGACGGTTACGAGGCCGTCCAGCTCGCCTACGCGGAGGCCCGCCGCGGCAAGGCCAACCGACCGGCAGCGGGGCACTTCCAGGCGGCCGGGGTCAAGCCGATGCGGCACCTCGTGGAACTCCGGACGAGCGAGGCCGGCGAGTACTCCCCCGGACAGCAGATCACCGTGGACATCTTCCAGCCCGGCGACCGGACCGATGTGATCGGCGTGTCAAAGGGCAAGGGATTCGCCGGACCGATGAAGCGACACGGCTTCAGCGGGATGGGCGGTTCGCACGGCACCGAGCGCAAGCACCGCTCCCCCGGATCCATCGGGGCATCGGCCACGCCCTCCCGCGTGTTCCGGGGGGCCAGGATGGCCGGCCAGATGGGCAACGAGCGTGTCACCGTGCTCAACCTCGAGGTGGTGGAATCAGATCCAGAGCGGAACCTGCTCCTGCTGAGGGGTGCGGTCCCCGGCCCCACCGGGGGTCTGGTGATGGTTCGCTCGAGCGTCAAAGCGGGCGAAGCGGGACGGAGGCACCACTGATGGCGACGGTCGAGGTGCGCGACGTCCGAGGGGAGGTGCTGGGGGAGCGCGAGCTCCCGGCCGAGCTGTTCGAGGCGCCGGTGAACGTCCCCGTGATGCACCAGGTCGTATCGGCGGGGGCGGCTGCCCAGAGAGCCGGGACTCACTCCACCAAGACCCGCGCGGAGGTCTCGGGCGGCGGCCGGAAGCCGTGGCGCCAGAAGGGGACCGGCCGCGCCCGGCACGGTTCGATCCGCTCTCCGATCTGGTCCGGCGGAGGGATCGCCCATGGTCCGAAGCCCCGCAGCTACGACCAGCGGGTGAACAGGAAGATGAAGCGGGCGGCGCTTCGGTCGGCACTGTCCGACGCGCTTTCGAGTGGGAAGCTCGCGGTCGTCGAGGGCCTCGCCTTCGAGGGACCCAGGACCAAAGACGCCGCCGCGGTTCTCGAGGCCTTTGGGTTCGACGGTCTGGTGCTGCTGGTGATCGCCGCCCCCGACGAGTACGTGGAGAAGTCCTTTCGGAATCTCCCCCAGGTCAAGATCGACTATCCAGGCAACCTCTCCACGTACGACCTCCTGTACGCGGACCGGGTGCTGTTCACGTCGGGTGCCCTTGACGCCATGACCGGCGAGGCGGAAACGGCGTCCCAGGCCTCCGAGGCGCCGGAGGAGCCGGAGTCATGAAGAGCCCCCGCGACATCGTCTTTCGGCCGGTCGTCTCGGAGAAGTCCTACGGGGGGATCGAGCGCAACGCCTACACGTTCCTGGTGTCACCCGAGGCCAACAAGACCGAGATCAAGGAGGCAGTCCAGCAGATCTGGAACGTCCGGGTCCTGGAGGTCCGCACGATGAATCGCAAGGGGAAGCTGAAGCGGACCCGCCTGGGCCTCGGCAAGCGGCCGGACGTCAAGCGGGCCACGGTGACCCTCGCCCCGGGGGACACCATCGAGATCTTCGAGACCAAGGGGCCCTAGATGGCCGTTCGCAAGTACAAGCCGAGCACGCCGGGCCGCCGTGGAGCCAGCGTCTCCGACTTCGGGGAGGTGACCAAGGGGTCTCCGGAGAAGTCGTTGACCCGCCCGTCTCCGAAGCGGGCGGGCCGGAACGCCTACGGCCGCGTCACCGCACGCCACCAGGGCGGAGGCCACAAGCGCCAGTACCGCGTGATCGACTTCCGGCGGGACAAAGACGGCGTGCCGGCGAAGGTCGCCACCATCGAGTACGACCCGAACCGGACCGCGCGCATCGCCCTCCTTCACTATTCGGACGGGGAGAAGCGCTACATCCTGGCCCCCCAGGGCATGTCGGTGGGGGACCGGTTGATGTCGGGATCGAGTGCGGACGTCCGCCCTGGCAACGCCCTGCCTCTTGCCAGCATCCCGGTCGGGACCCTGGTCCACGCCGTGGAGCTCAGGCCCGGAGCCGGCGCGAAGATGGCCCGGTCGGCGGGCGTGGGCGTGCAGGTCCTGGCCAAGGAGGCGGGGTCGGCCACCCTGCGAATGCCCTCGGGCGAGATCCGCATGGTCGACGCCAGGTGCAGGGCCACCGTCGGCGAGGTGGGGAACCCCGAACGTGAACTCGTATCCTTGGGGAAGGCCGGCCGGAACCGCTGGCTGGGCGTCCGCCCGTCCGTTCGAGGCGTGGCCATGAACCCGGTGGACCACCCGCTCGGCGGCGGCGAGGGGAAGTCCAGCGGCGGCCGCAATCCCACCAGTCCGTGGGGGAAGAAGGAAGGCCGGACCCGAAAGCCCAAGCCGTCCGACAAGCTCATCGTGCGCCGCCGCGGGAAGAGGAGGAGCTGAACCAGCCATGCCGCGTTCCGTGAAGAAAGGGCCCTTCGTCGACGATCACCTGATGTCCAGGGTGCTCGAGATGAACCGACGGGGCGACAAGCGGGTCATCAAGACATGGTCACGCCGATCCACGGTCGTCCCGGAGATGGTGGGGCACACCATCGCCGTGCACGATGGGAAGAAGCACGTACCGGTGTTCGTGACCGAATCGATGGTTGGGCACAAGCTCGGAGAGTTCGCCATGACCCGGATCTTCCGGACCCACGGGCACCACACCGAGCGGAGCACCTCGCTGAAGTAGGAGAGGGATGGAAGCCAAGGCCAGCTCGAAATACATCCGGATCTCGCCGAGGAAGATGCGGCGCTCGGTGGACCTCATCCGCGGGGTGCGCGTGGACGACGCTCGCCGGATCCTGACGCTGTCGCCCCTTCGGGCGAATCGGACACTGGTGAAGGTCCTGGAGTCCGCGGTCGCCAACGCGGAGCAGCGGCAGGCCATCCCGGAGAACCTCATGGTCGCGAGAGCGTGGGTGGACGAGGGACCGACGATCAAGCGCTGGCAGCCCCGGGCCTACGGGCGGGCGAACAGGATCCGAAAGCGCACCAGCCACGTAACCGTGGTGGTGCAGAGCTTGGAGGAGGAGGTGACCGGTGGGGCACAAGGTTAACCCCTACGGATTTCGGCTCGGCGTGATCTACCCCTGGAAGTCCAAGTGGTACGCGCGTAAGGACTACGCCCAGGCGCTCCTCGAAGACGTCAAGGTCCGCCGGTACATCACCTCGAAGCTGACCCGAGCCGGCATCTCCAACGTCGACATCGAGCGCAAGGGCGACCAGGTCCAGGTGTTCATCCGGACGGCTCGTCCCGGCATCGTCATCGGCCGGAAGGGCGCCGAGGTCGACCGCATCCGCAAAGACATCGAGAAGCTGACCGGCAAGCGGGTCGACGTGAAGGTCGAGGACATGAACCAGGCGGCCAGCGAGCTCCGGCCGGAGACCGACGCGGCCCTGCTATCCCAAAGCGTGGCGGAACAGCTGGTGGGCCGGGTGTCGTTCCGGCGAGCCATGCGCCGGGCCGTCCAGACCGCCATGAAGGCCGGTGCCCTCGGCGTGCGGGTGCAGTGCGCCGGTCGGCTGGGCGGGGCGGAGATGTCCCGCCGCGAGTGGTATCGGGAGGGGCGCGTGCCCCTGCACACCCTGCGGGCAAAGATCGACTACGGCACGGCCGAGGCCAAGACGACGTTCGGCGTGATCGGAGTGAAGGTGTGGGTGTACCACGGAGACCAGATCCCCGCGCAGGAGCAGGAGATCGAGCGAGCCCGGGCCAGGGCCCTGGCGGGCGTCCCGGTCGGTCGGTCAGGCGCTGCTTCGACCGGAGCTCTCATCACCGACGTCCGGGAGGTCGACGAAGGCGTGCCCGTGCCTCCGGCCGAAGTGCCGGAGACCCGCGAGGAACCCGGGCGTCCGGGCGGGGCCCGTCCTCAGGGGGCCCGTCCCCAGGGAGGCCGCCCCACGGGAGGCCGCCCGGTGGGGGCCAAGGCGCCGCGTCGAACGAGCGGGCGCCCCCCGGGAGGGGTCAAGCGAACCGGAGGGGGCAGGACCTGATGCTCTCGCCCAAGCGGGTCAAGCACCGCAAGCAGCACCGAGGCCGCATGAGAGGACAGGCCAAAGGGGGGTCGGACGTTCACTTCGGTGACTACGGCCTGCTGGCGCTGGAGCCTGGTTGGATCACCAACCGGCAGATCGAGGCGGCCCGGGTGGCCATGACCCGGCACATCAAGCGCGGCGGGAAGGTCTGGATCAACATCTTCCCGGACAAGCCCTTCACCAAGAAGCCGGCCGAGACTCGGATGGGTTCAGGCAAGGGCAATCCGGAAGGGTGGGTGGCCGTGGTCAAGCCCGGTAGGGTGATGTTCGAGCTCTCCGGGGTCGCCGAACCGGTCGCTCGGGAAGCCATGGACCGGGCCGCTCACAAGCTTCCCATCAGATCCAAGTTCATCGTCCGGGCAGGCGCCGAATGAAAGCGACTGAGCTTCGCGAGCTACCCGACGAGGAGCTCCTAGCCCGTCTGGAGGCCAACAAGGAGGAGCTGTTCAACTTGCGGTTCCAATCGGTCACCGGGCAGCTCGACAACCCGATGCGGATCAAGCAGGTCCGCCACGACATCGCCAGGATCCTGGGGGTGCTCCGGGGGCGGCAGACGGAAGAGGAGCTCATGGCCGCGGTGGCGGCCGCCGACCGACAGTCGCTCGAGGAGCGCAGGGATGCCATCGCCTCCGGCGAGCTGAAGGGTCGGGCGCTTGGCGAGATCGCCGATGAACAGGTCATCGAGCAGGAGGCCGCGGCAGGGGCCGAGGGCCTGCCCGAGGAGGAGGAAGGCGAATGACCGAGTCGGTCCGGACCCAGCGCAAGGTACGGACGGGAGTGGTCGTGTCCGATGCCATGGCAAAGACCGTCGTGGTTCGCATCTCGAGCCAGGTTCGCCACCCGCTGTACGGCAAGATCGTCCGGCGCTCCACCAGGCTCAAGGCGCACGATGAATCGTTCGGCGCGGCGGTGGGCGACACCGTGCGGATCATGGAGACCCGTCCGCTCTCGAAGACCAAGCGATGGCGCGTGGTCGAGGTGGTGGAGAAGGCCAAGTGATCCAGACGGAGAGCCGGTGCCGAGTGGCGGACAACACGGGGGCCAAAGAGGTCCTGGTGATCCGGGTGCTGGGCGGCTCGGGGCGCCGATACGCCGGCGTGGGCGACATCGTCGTGGGTTCGGTGAAGGACGCGCTCCCCGGCGGTGGGGTGAAGAAGGGCGAGGTGGTGCAAGGAGTCGTCGTGCGAACGGCCAAGGAACGCCGTCGGTCGGACGGTTCGTACATCAAGTTCGACGACAACGCTGTTGTACTGATCAACGAACAGAAGAACCCACGGGGCACCCGGATCTTCGGTCCGGTGGCGAGAGAGCTCCGGGAGAAGAGATTCATGAAGATCATCTCGCTGGCTCCCGAGGTGCTGTGAGGACTGGCAGGAGACGAGGCTGATGCGGACGGTTGATATCAAGAAGAACGACGAGGTAGAGGTGATCGCCGGCAAGGACCGCGGCAAGCGCGGCCGGGTGGTCAACGTCCTGCCTCGAGAGAACCGGGTCATGGTGGAGGGTGTGGCCCGGGCCAAGCGTCACCTCCCCATCCGCCCCACGTCTCGCGGAGGCCAGACCGGCGGCATCATCCTGAAGGAACAGTTCATCGACCTCTCGAACGTCATGGTGGTCTGCAAGTCCTGCGGGAAGGCCACGCGGATCGGGCACCGTGAGGATTCTGGGATCAAGGTACGGGTCTGCCGGCGTTGTGAGGCGGAGATCTGACATGGCCGAGAAGGAAGCCCCCATTGCACGCCCCGAGCAAGCACGCCCGGGACCGACCGCCCCGGCCCCACGGCTCAAGGAGCGGTACATGCATGAGGTGCTGCCCACCCTGATGCGGGAGCTCGAGATCGACAACCCCATGCGGGCTCCGCGCCTGGAGAAGATCGTGGTGAACATGGGGGTGGGTGAAGCGATCCGCGACGCCAAGCTCCTGGAGGCAGCCGCCGCGGACCTGGCCACCATCAGCGGACAGAAGCCGGCCATCACCAAGGCGCGGAAGTCGATCGCCAACTTCAAGCTTCGGGCCGGGATGTCCATCGGGGCGAAGGTGACGCTTCGCGGCAGCCGGATGTGGGAGTTCCTCGACCGCCTGCTGTCGACGGCTCTTCCGAGGATCCGTGACTTCCGCGGGCTGAACCCGGACGCCTTCGACGGAAGCGGCAATTACTCGATCGGGGTCACGGAACAGCTGATCTTCCCGGAGATCGACTACGACAAGGTCGTGAAGGTCCGGGGCATGGACATCACCATCGTGACGACCGCCCGCGACGACGATGAGGCCCGAGCAATGCTGCGGGCCCTGGGGTTTCCGTTCGCTGGGCAGTCGGCCGTTGCGGCTGCGGCGGCGAGCTGAGGGAGGGAAGAGGAGCGAATGGCCAAGAAAGCATTGATCGAGAAGCAGAAGCGGGCTGGCCGGAAGTTCAGGGTCCGGGCCTATACGCGATGCGCCCGCTGCGGGAGGCCGCGCGCCGTACTCCAGCGCTTCACCCTGTGCCGCATATGTTTCCGGCAGCTCTCGCATCAGGGCGAGGTGCCCGGCGTGACCAAGGCGTCGTGGTGAGGTGATGAGAACGTGGTCATGACCGATCCCATCGCCGACCTCCTCACCCGGATCCGCAACGCCGGCATGGCCCGGAAGGACGACGTGATCCTGCCGAGCTCTTCGCTCAAGGAACGCATCGCCGAGATCCTGGCCTCGGAAGGGTACGTCGCCGGCGCGTCGGCCGAAGGGGAAGGAAAGGGCCGAACGCTGACCATCCGGCTGAAGTACGGAGATGCCCGAGAACCTTCGATCACCGGCCTTCAGCGGATCTCCAAGCCGGGCCAGCGCGTTTACGCCGGCAAGGGAGAGGTTCCCAGAGTCTTGGGCGGCCTCGGAATCGCTATCCTGTCCACCTCTCAAGGCATCCTCACCGACCGCCAGGCTCGCAAGCTCGGCGTGGGCGGCGAGGTCCTTGCCTACGTGTGGTGACGAAAGGCACGAGTATCCATGTCCCGGATCGGTAAACAGCCCATCGCCATCCCCAGGGGGGTGGAGGTCTCCGTTGACGGGGCTCGCGTCGCGGTGAAGGGACCGCGCGGGTCGCTCGAACAGTCCTTCCACCGGGACATGCGGATCGTCCAGGCCGACGGCACCCTCCGGGTGGAGCGGCCCAGCGAGGAGCGCGAGCATCGCTCGCTGCACGGTCTGACTCGGACGCTGCTCGCCAACATGGTTGAGGGCGTCACCAACGGGTTCGAGAAACGGCTGGAGATCGTGGGCGTCGGGTATCGGGCCGCTCTCCGGGGGAAGGATCTCGAGCTGGCTCTTGGGTTCTCTCACCCGGTGACGGTCCCGGCACCTGCGGGCATCGAGTTCGAAGTCCCTGCCGTCAACCGCATCGTGGTGCGCGGCATCGACAAGCAGCTCGTCGGCGAGGTGGCCGCGGAGATCCGCCAGATCCGAAAGCCCGAGCCGTACAAAGGCAAGGGCGTACGGTACGAGGGTGAATACGTTCGCAAGAAGGCCGGCAAGGCTGCGAAGGCGGTGACGGCGTGATGCGTGCGGAGGCCAAGCGCGAGGCGCGGATGCGCCGCCACAGCCGCGTGCGGCGCAAGGTGCGGGGCACCGCCGAGCGCCCCCGCCTGGCCGTGTACCGCTCGAACCGGCACATCTACGCCCAGCTCGTCGACGATCTGTCGGCTCGCACGCTCATGGCGACCTCCGATCTCGGCGCGGCCGACGGCAACAAGACCGCTCGAGCCAAGAGTGTGGGTCAGGCCATCGCGGAGCGGGCGCGCTCCATGGGAGTCGAGCAGGTCGTGTTCGATCGCGGTGGCCGGCTGTTCCACGGCCGGGTCAAGGCGCTCGCCGACGCGGCGCGAGAAGCCGGGCTCTCGATCTGACGAGCATCAGGAGAAGAGGGAAGACATGAGGCGGTTCGACAACCAGGCCGAGAAGAGTCCCTTCGAGGAGCGGGTGGTGGCCATCAACCGCGTGGCCAAGGTCGTCCGAGGTGGCCGGCGGTTCAGCTTCACTGCCCTGGTCGTGGTTGGGGACGGAGCCGGTCGCGTGGGCGTGGGCTACGGCAAGGCCAAGGAGGTGCCGGCCGCCATCCAGAAGGGTGTGGAGGTGGCCAAGAAGAGCATGTTCACGGTCCCGCTCATGAACACCACCATCCCTCATGAGGTGGTGGGCGAGGACGGCGCGGGCATCGTCATGCTGAAGCCGGCCGCTCCGGGGACCGGCGTCATCGCCGGCGGCCCCGTGCGGGCCGTGGTGGAGGCCGCCGGGATCAAGGACATCCTGTCCAAGTCACTCGGGTCGGGCAATCCCATCAACATCGTCCACGCGGCCATCGCCGGGCTCCGCCGGCTCAGGCGGCCGGAGGAGATCGCCCGCTTGCGCGGCCGCGATGTCTCGGAGATCGCTCCGCGGCCGATGGTGGAAGGTGTGGCCGACGCCGAAGTGGCCATGGCCGCCAAACGGGCCCAGTCCGGCCTGGAGGTGGACGGTGCCGAAGCTTAGGGTCACCCAGATCCGTTCGGTCATCGACCGACCGAAGGATCAAAAGGCGACGATCCGCAGGCTCGGGCTGCTCCGGATCCGCCACTCCGTGGTCAAGGAGGACCGCCCGGACATCCGCGGGATGATCGCCAAGGTCGCCCACCTGGTGAGCGTCGAGAATGTCGAGGGAGAGGCCCCATGAAGGTCCACCACCTGCGCCCTGCCGAGGGATCCGTTCGCCCTCGGCGCCGGCTGGGTCGAGGCAAGGCCGCTGGCCAGGGAAAGACGGCCGGCCGAGGCACCAAGGGCTACGGAGCCCGCCACAACCCCAAGCCCGGCTTCGAGGGCGGCCAGATGCCGCTCCAGCGCCGGGTTCCCAAACTGAAGGGGTTCACCAACCCCAACCGAGTGGCGTGGACCGTGGTGAACGTGGGGAGCCTGGCCGATGCCTTCGAGCGGGGCACGGAGGTCACGCCCGAGCTGCTCCGGGGCCGAGGCATGGCCCGGAAGGGCGCCCCGGTGAAGGTCCTTGGGGAAGGCCAGCTGGACAAGGCCCTGACCGTCCGGGTGCACGCGGTCTCGGCCTCCGCCAAGAGCAAGATCGAGCAGGCAGGAGGCTCCGTAGAGGTCCTCAGCCTGTAAACTGAGGTTCTCGGACGACCGCCTTTCGAGGAACCGCCGAACGATGCTGAAAGCCTTCGTCAACTCGTTCAAGATCCCGGATCTTCGCAAGAAGATCCTGTTCACCATCGGCATCATCGCGGTGTTCCGGCTGGGGTCCCACATCCCGGTCCCCAACGTGGATCCCAGCCGACTGGCTGAGCTTCGAAGCGCGACCACGGGTCAGCAGCTCTCTGCGCTGCAATTCATCGACCTCTTCTCGGGCGGGGCGCTCACCAGGTTCGCAGTGTTCTCGCTCGGGATCATGCCCTACATCACCAGCTCGATCATCATGCAGCTCCTCACAGTGGTGATCCCCAAGCTCGAGCAATGGCAGAAGCAGGGCGAGATCGGCATCAAGAAGATCACCCAATGGACCCGCTACATGACCGTGACCCTGGCGCTGCTCCAATCGACAGGCCTGGTTTTCCTGTTCAACAGCTCGCAGTTCACGGGCGGCGCAACAGGCATCGTCCGGCACTTCACGCCTCCGCGGGTGGCCCTCATGGTCATCACGCTCACCGCCGGCACGGCCATGATCATGTGGCTGGGCGAGCTGATCACCCAGCGGGGGATCGGCAACGGGATGTCGATCCTGATCTTCACCAGCGTCATCTCCCGCCTGCCCGCGCAGGGAACCGGCATCCTGCACCAGGCCGGCGAGGCCAAGTTCTACTTCCTGCTCCTGCTCGGGATCGCCATCATCGTGGCGGTGGTGTGGATGGAGCAGGGCCAGCGGCGCATCCCCGTGCAGTACGCGAAGCGAATCGTTGGGCGGCGGATGACTCAGGGCGGGTCCACCTACATCCCGCTGAAGGTGAACCAGGCCGGAGTCATCCCGATCATCTTCGCCTCCTCGGTCCTGTACTTCCCGACGCTGCTCCAGAACGTGATCCACGTGCAGTGGTTCCAGAACTTCGTGAACAACGACCTGCTTCGGCAGTCCAGCTTCATCTACATGTTCATCTATGGGACGCTGGTCGTGTTCTTCGCCTACTTCTACGCGGCCATCTCCTTCAATCCGCTCGACACCGCCGACAACATCCGGAAGTACGGAGGCTTCATCCCGGGGATCCGACCCGGGAGACCCACGGCCGACTACCTTTCCAATGTCCTGAACCGCATCACGTTGCCGGGCTCATTGTTCCTCGCGGCGATCGCCCTGATCCCTTCGATCTTCCTGGCTTACTGGCAGATCACGGCCTTTCCCTTCGGCGGGACCACCATCTTGATCACCGTCGGCGTGGCGCTGGAGACCATGAAGCAGCTCGAGTCGCAGCTCATGATGCGGCACTACGAGGGCTTCCTCCGCTAGAGGCTCCCCATGCGCCTGGTGCTGCTGGGGCCCCCCGGGGCGGGCAAGGGAACCCAGGCACGGCACCTGGTCGAACGGTTCGGCGCCCCGCTGATCGCCACGGGCGACATCTTTCGGTCGAACGTCGCCGAGGGCACCGAGCTCGGCCGACTGGCCAAGGCATACCTCGACGCCGGCGAGCTGGTTCCCGACGAGGTGACCATCGGAATGGTGATGCAGGCCATCGATCAGGCCCCCGGCGGGTTCGTCCTGGACGGCTTCCCGCGCAACATCCGGCAGGCGGAGGCGCTGGAGGCAGAGCTTGGGGCCCGGAACGCGCCATTGTCGGCTGCGTTGGCCTTCCTCGTGGACGAGGAGACCGCTGTGAAGCGCATCGCCGGCCGCCGTACCTGTGCCGACTGCCAGCGTCCCTACAACGTCTTCTTCGACCCGCCGCGAGCGGAGGGCGTGTGCGACGCGTGCGGTGGGCCACTCCTGCAGAGGACCGACGAGGACGAGCCGACGGTCCGTCGTCGCCTGGAGGTCTATCGGGAGAGCACCGCGCCTCTCCTCAAGTTCTATTCGGACCGGGGACTGCTCAGGGAGGTCGACGCCGAGGGGACCGAGGCAGAGGTCACCGAGCGCGTCCTGTCCGCCTTGGCGGACCTGGCTTAGAGTCGGTGAGACCATGATCATCTTCAAGTCGCCCGAAGAGATAGGCCGGATGCGCCAGGCCGGGCGTGTCGTCGCGACGACCATCGACCAGCTTCTGGCCGCGGTCCGCCCCGGCCTCACCACCGAGGACCTGGACCGCCTGGCGGAAGAGTTCATCCGCGACCAGGGGGCGGTGCCGTCCTTCAAGGGTTACCGAGGTTTCCCCGGGACGATCTGCACCTCGCTCAACCACGAGGTCGTGCACGGAATCCCCAGTCCCACACGCGCGCTCATTCCTGGCGACGTGCTGAAGCTCGACGTGGGGGCGGTGTGGGACGGCTACCATGCGGACTCGGCCGTCAGCGTGTTCGTGGCCGGGGCCCCTTCCGAGGAAGCCGAGAAGCTCGTCCGGGCTACGGAGGAGTCACTGGAGGCTGGGATCGCCGCTCTCCGATCGGGGGCCAGGCTGTCGGACGTCGGCCACGCCGTCCAGCAGGTTGCGGAGGGAGCGGGCTTCAGCTGCGTCCGCGAATACGCCGGCCACGGCGTGGGGCGGGCGCTGCACGAAGACCCTCAAGTCCCCAACTACGGGGACCCTGGCAGGGGGCCGGTCGTCAAGCCGGGGCTGGTCGTGGCCATCGAGCCGATGGTGAATGTGGGCACGTGGCGAACCCGGGTGCTGCGTGACCATTGGACGGTGGTCACGGCTGACGGCAGTCTCTCCGCGCATTTCGAACATACCATCGCCGTGACCGAGGACGGGACGGAGGTCCTGACGGCTCGTCCGGCGGCCTGATCGCCCGGCAGGGCAGCGCGCTTACGCGGTTCGGAGCGCCGGCCTTCCCGCCGGGACCCAGAATTCCACGGTGGTTCCCCCTTCGGAGAGGCTTCGGACCTCGCACCTTCCGCCCGCCATCTCCGCCCGCTCTCGCATCGACGTGAGCCCGAGGTGGCCGTCCGTGGACCGCAGCATCTCGGATGCGCTGATGCCGACGCCATTGTCCTGCACCCGAACGAGGAACCCGCCGTCCCGATCCTCCAGCCGAACCTCGACGCTGGTGGCCTTGGCGTGCTTGCGGACGTTGATGAGGGCTTCCTGGGCGATGCGATAGAGCGTTACGCGGGTCTCGTCCGATGGTTCACGTCGGAGCCGGCTGTCGACACGAAAATCCATGCCGGAATCGAGTTCTTTCGCATACTCGACGATGGCGGCGGCGAGTCCCTCCTCGTCGAGGGCCGACGGCCGGAGCTCGAAGATGAGCGTCCTCATGACATCGACCGCGCTCTGTATCCTTCCCACCGCTTGATCCAGGGACTCCGCGGCGGCTTTGGGATCGAGTGTGTCAAGCCGTCGCCGCAGCATCTCGAGCTGCATCCCGACCCCGACCATGAGCTGGACGGGGCCGTCGTGCACCTCGCGAGCGATGCGGTGCCTCTCTTCCTCCTCGGCGTTGACCAAGCGAGACAGCAGCCTTCGCCGCTGCCCGTCCACCACGCGGAGGTCTTCCAGGCTCTCCCTCAGCTCCTGGGTCCGCTTCTGGGCGAACATCTGCATTTCCAGAGCTCGGATCTCCTCCACCTGCTGCTGGATTTCCTCCAGCAGCCAAGCGTTGTGCAGGGCAAGCGCGGCATGACCAGCGCACTGCTCTACCAAGGTGACGATCCACCGCTTCATGTTGTCGCCCCTCCCGGGGAACTCCAGGACCAGGATCCCGAGCCGGGAGCCCTTCTCCAGGAAGAGGGGAACGATCAGCAGGTTCCTGGCCCCGGGGAGCAGCGTGTCCAGGCGCTGATCGGCCTGAGGGTCGAGTCCCCGCACGAGCTGGGTCTGGCGAGAGTTCCAGGCCAGCTCCATCACGTGGTCGAGGCCCTCCCGGATCTGTCCCGGCGATGCCGAGCCGCGATACGCCATGAGGGAAAGCGCTTCCACTCTTGGAGGCGAGGCCAGGACGGCTCCTCTGGTGAAGCCGAAGACCTCGGAGAGCCTCGTCAGCAGGGTCACCGGGATCTCCGAGGCCGAGCTGCGCTGGTCGATCTCCGACACGATCCCGGATACTCGCTCGAGGTCGAGCTTGTGGGTCCGCACCTCGCGCTCGCTGAGGGCGGAGCACGTGGCCGTGCCCAGGGCCACGGCCCAGAGCGCGGCGACGTTCAGCATCGAAACGAGGCGGAAGTTGTCTCCCCGGCCCGG
Source organism: Actinomycetota bacterium (assembly GCA_005885025.1). Classification (GTDB taxonomy): domain Bacteria; phylum Actinomycetota; class UBA4738; order UBA4738; family UBA4738; genus AC-52. Next base: position 19,216 of record VAYC01000014.1, read on the forward strand.
CAGGGCGGAGAGGATCGTCTCTCGAACCTGCAGGATCCCCGCGCTCTGAGCGTAGAACGCAACGAACAGGAGGATTGAATGCCACGCCGCGATCTTCAGGCCGGTGCGATAGGAGGCCAGCAGCGTGACCGCGACCACGTGCACGAACACGAGGAACCGGAGCGGGCTCTGGGCGCCGCCCGTCGCGTAGCTCACCCACGCCAGGTAGATGCCGTCCACGAGCAACGTCCCGCCGATCACGGGAAGCAGTTGGACCCGCCGCAGACGGCGGGTCAGCTCCGGAACCGGGACGAGCAGCAGGTAGGCCCCCGTGGCCGCGCCCACGGCCAGCAGCGAGACGCCTCGGACCTCCGGAGCCAGGGTGCAGACGACGAGAACCACCGAGGCGAAGCCGATCCGCAGGACGCGCAGGTATTCCATGCGCTCGGCGATGGAGACGAGATCGCCGAAGGTTGGTCTCGCTCTCGAAGGAGCCGACAGGGTCACGTCAGGCGAACTTGCGGACGTCCGGCGCGATGGGAGCTGATGCCAACTTGGGGTCCCGGCGGTCGAGTCGGTTCTGCACCATCAGGAACGCGACGACCACGAGGGCCAGGGCGAGGGGGAAGGCCACCTGCTTGCCGGCTTCAGCGGCCGCCCCTCCGATCCGGCCGAAGAGGCTCGGCCCATCCGTGGTCCTCTCCGTGACCGGCCGAGACGAAGCGGGTGCCTGAGTGGAGGCTCCCGTGGTGGTGTCGCGGTTCAGTCCGCCGACCCCTGCAGATGTGGAGGTCGTTGCCGGCCGGCCGCTCGGAACGGTACCGCCCCCTCCCCGGTGACCGCCGCCGCCGGTAGGTGTTGGGGTTGGCGTTGGGGAAACGATCGGCTTGAGGATTCCGTCGACCACATCGGTTGCCTGCTTGACTGCCGCGTCAGCCTTGTCCTTCACGCTGTTGGCGGTGTCGGTGGCGGTCTGCTTCGTTTGGTCGACATTGCAGGTGGGATCGGTGAGTGGACATTCGGCCAAAGCCACGGGGGCGGACACGGTCAAGCACACTCCGATGAACGCCATGATGACCAGTGATTTCCGAGCCGACTGGCGCGGTGAGAGCCTATTGCCCCTGAGTCCCTTGCCGTGCATCTGACGACCTCCTCCCGACCCCGATCGCCGATCTACAGCAACACCTAGAACCTGGTATCGACGTCCCTTCGGATCTGGCGTATCGGCCGTCCCGAGGATGTTGTCCCGCGCTCCCGATGATCCCAAAGTCTGCGAACGGCGTAGCTCGGATCGGTGGCACGCTGCGTCAGTGGGGGAGACCGCCCCTTCCGGTCGGTGGAGCCTCGCCACGGCGCGGACGGGCCTTCACGGCCGCTTCAGCCACCCGCCAGCTGCGCCGATGCCCCAATGGCCGGTCCCTGCGGGGCCGGCGCGGGCAGTCAGTGACCGCCAGGAAGGGCCCGACATGAAGCGCCGAGCGCGAACCCATTCGGGGACGGGACGGCTGATGGCCGTCCTGGTGGTCCTCGCCATGGTTCCCCTAGGCCTGCTCGCCTACTCGACGGTCCGGCTGTCGACCGGCGCAGTGAACAAGGAGGTACAGGCGCGGATCCGGTCCTCGGCGTCCCTCTCCGCGGGGGCCATCCAGAAGGAGATGCAGGGTGTGGTTGATCTGGTTGGGTCCTATGCGGAGCGCCCAACCCTGGTCTCCGCTCTTTCGGACCCGGCCAATTACGACCTCCAACAGATCGAGTTCCAGCTCGCTGATCTGGCGGACGCCCGCCCAGGGATCTCCGCAACCTTCGTTGCCGACCCCCAGGGGAGGCTGATCGACATCCTCCCACCCACCCCGTCGATCGTGGGGCAGGACTTCTCCTACCGCGATTGGTACCGGGGTCTCACAGGGATCGGCCGGACCTACGTGTCGACCGGCTACATGAGCCAGGCCACCGGCCATCCGCTGGTCGTCGGCGTGGCCACCTTCGTCCGGGCCTCCGGGGACCAGGAGGCGCCCGGCCAAACACGGGCCATCTTGGTAGCCGCCTACGGGCTCGAGGAGATCCAGGGGTTCGTGGACAAGTACGAGTCGTCCCAGGGCGTCAGCCTCACGGTCACGGACCAGCGCGGCAACGTCCTGGCTTCGCCCGGCGGCGGCCAGACTCTGACGTCGCGGGCCACCGATCCACTCGTGGTGGACGCCCTCAAGGGAAGGTCCGCCGTGACCACCGTTGGGAGGCCCTCGGGCCGGCTCGTCTCCGCCTACGAGCCCGTGCCTGAACTCGGCTGGACGGTGACGGCGAGCGTCCCGGAGCGGGTGGCCCTGGCGGGCGTCTCCCACCTTCGCTCCGCTGTGTTGCTCGTGGCGGCCATCCTGGCCATGGTGTTGGCAACGGGCCTGCTCCTGCTGGCACGTGCGCTGCGGGCCCGCGCGCAGGCCGAGGAGGGTCGGGCCCGCCTTGCGGCCATCGTGGAGTCCTCCGAAGACGCGATCATCGGAATCACGCTCGACGGAATCATCACCAGTTGGAACGTGGGGGCCGAACGCCTCTACTGGTACACCGCCAAAGAAGCTGTTGGCCAGGACATCTCGATCCTCGCCCCGCCCGACCGGAAGGACGAGGCGTCGCAAAACCTGGAGCGCATCCGGGAAGGTGAGCGGGTCGAGCAATTCGAGACGGTACGCGTGACGAAGGACGGGACGCCGCGCGATGTCTCGCTCACGAGCTCGTTGGTGCGCGATCGAAAGGGGGAGGTCGTCGGAGCCTCGGTGATCGCCCAGGACATCACCGCGCACAAGCAGATGGAGGATGCGGTCCGGGAATCCGAACAGAGGTACCGCCTGCTGGTCGAATCGGCTCAGGACATGGTCTTCACCTTGAGCCCGGAGGGCAAGTTCGTCTCACTGAACGCCGGATTCGAAGCCATGACCGGATGGAAGAGGGAGGACTGGATCGGCAAGGACTTCGGCCCCCTGATCCATCCGGAGGACCTCGAGGCAGCCAAGATCCGCGTGGCCCAGATGCGGCTGGGCGAGCGACTCCCTCCCTTCCCGGTGAGGCTCGCGACCAGCTCCGGGGGTTGGCGAACCGCTGAGAGCGTCTCGAGCCCGCTGGTCACCGACGGCTCTGTCGTGCAGATCGTGGGAATCGTTCGCGACATCACCGAACGCAAACAGGCTGAGGAAGAGCTGCGCCGAGCCAGGAACGAGGCCGAGCGCGCCAAGGAGGAGGCCGAGCAGGCGAGGGAAGGAGCCGAGCGCGCCAATCGGGCCAAGAGCGAGTTCCTGTCCCGGATGAGCCACGAGCTGCGGACACCCCTGAACGCGGTGCTCGGGTTCGGCCAGCTCCTCGAGATGGACAGCCTCAACCAGGAGCAGCACGAGGGCGTGGCTCAGATCCTCAAGGGCGGCCGACACCTCCTGGATCTGATCAACGAGGTCCTGGACATCGCCCGGATCGAGGTCGGCCGGATCGCGCTCTCCCTCGAGCCGGTGGCGGTGGATGAGTCCGTGCTCGGCGCGGTCGATCTCATCCGCCCGCTCGCGACAGAGCGTGGGATCCGCCTGGGCACCGAGATCTCGGAGTCGCAGGGGTACGTGACGGCGGACCGCCAGCGCCTCAAGCAGGTTCTGTTGAACCTGCTGTCCAACGCCGTGAAGTACAACCGACCGGGGGGCTCAGTCGCCGTTCGATGCGTTCCGGTATCGGGCGGGCGGGCGCGGGTCGAGGTGGCCGACGACGGCCCCGGCATCGCCCCCGAGTACATGAGCCGGCTGTTCGTTCCTTTCGAGCGCTTGGGGGCCGAGACCTCCGGCGTGGAAGGGACGGGCCTGGGCCTGGCCCTCTCCAAGCGCCTCGTCGAGGTCATGGGGGGGACCCTGGAGGTGGAGAGCGCGCCGGGCCGAGGCAGCACTTTCTCGGTGTCCCTGCCGGCCGCGGAGGGCCCCGAGTCCGGCCTCGAACGGGGCGGCTCGAAGGGCCTCGTGCTCGCCGCCCTGAACGGGGAGGGCACGATCCTCCACATCGAGGACAATCCGGCCAACCTCAAGCTCATCGAGCGGATCCTGTCGGGAGTGCGCGGGGTGAGGCTGCTCTCCGCGATGCAAGGGAGCCTCGGACTGGACATGGCCAGGCAGCATCGCCCCGACGTGATCCTGCTCGACCTCAACCTGCCCGACATCCAGGGGCAGGAGGTGCTCGGCCTCCTGCGCGCCGATCCCCGGACGAGAGACATCCCAGTCCTCGTGGTCAGCGCGGACGCCACCCCCGAGCAGCTTCGAAAGCTCCGGGCGGCCGGGGCCAAGGCGTACCTCACCAAACCGCTGGACGTTCAGCGCTTCCTCCGTGTAGTGGGCGAGGCCTTGAGCGAACGAAGGCTTGACCATGCGGGCTGACGACGAGCTGACGCAAGCCCGGATCCTGGTGGTCGATGATCAGGAAGCCAACGTCCGGCTCCTCGAGCGGATCCTCGAGCGCGCCGGGTACACGAACGTGGCCACGACCACGGACTCGCGCCAGGTCCTCGGCCTGTACGGAGAGCTCGACCCCGACCTCATCGTGCTGGACCTGCTCATGCCCCACATGGACGGGTTCGAAGTGATGGCGGAGCTGGGAAGGCGTGTCCCCGATGGGACCTACCTCCCCATCCTGGTCCTGACGGCGGACGCCACGCCGCAGGCCCGTCAGCGTGCGCTCTCGATGGGGGCCCGGGACTTCCTTACGAAGCCGTTCGACCACGACGAGGCGCTGTTGCGGATACGCAACCTCCTCGAGACGAGGTTCCTCCACCTTCGGCTCAAGGACCAGAACGAGGCCCTGGAGGAGAAGGTCCGCGAGCGGACCGAAGACCTGCAGAGAAGTTTCGAGGCGCTGCACCGGACCGCCGAGCAGCGAAAGACGCTGCTGGCCCACCTGGCCAAGGTCAATCGACTGGCCATGGCCGGCATGGAGGAGGCCGTGTCCGGCGAACAGGTGATCGGGGACGGGGACGGGGCAGGCGCAGGTGGCTGAGGGCAACGTGGCCTCCGCCGGATCGGTCGTCGAGCTCGTCGACTGGCTCCGTCAGCTGGCCTCCAGTGAGGGATCAGATCTCCATATCAAGGTGGGATCGCCGCCGGCGTTCCGGGAAGGCGGCCAACTGCGTCGGCTAGAACACCCGCCGGTCGGAGGCCAGGAGGTCGAACGGTTGGCCGAGGCTATCGTCCCGCCCAACCGGAAGGCGCGCTTCGACGAGGAAGGAGAGGTGGACTTTGCCCACACCGTCCCCGGCGTCGGCCGGTTTCGGGCCAACGTCTTCCGGCAGCGGGGAGGCATCAGCATGGTCTTCCGGAGGCTCCGGACGGGGGGTCCCGGCTTCGAGGAGCTGGGACTCCCTCCGGTGGTCCGGAAGCTGGCCGACGAGGCCCGTGGCCTGGTCCTGGTCACGGGGCCGACCGGATCGGGGAAGACCACCACGCTCGCGGCCATGATCGAGTACATCAACCGGACCCGGCCGCTCCACGTCGTGACCATCGAAGACCCCATCGAGGTCCTTCATAGCGACAAGGTGGCTTGGGTGAACCAGCGCGAAGTCGGCCAGGACTCCAGGAGCTTCCTCACCGCGCTGCGGGCGGCCCTCCGACAGGACCCCGACGTCATCCTGATCGGGGAGATGAGAGATACGGAGACCGTTCAGGCCGCCCTCCAGGCTGCCGAGACCGGCCATCTGGTCCTCTCCACGCTGCACACCGTGAACGCCAAGGAAACCGTGAACCGTTTGCTGGATTTTTTCCCTCCGTTTCAACAGCAGCAGATCCGCCTGACGCTGGCCGGCGCGCTCCGCGGCATCATCTGTCAGCGGCTGGTGCCCGGCACGGCGGGCGGGCGCGTGGTCTGTTTGGAGATCCTCGTCAACACCGGGCGGATCACGGAACGGATCGTCAAGCCCGAGATCACCGCCGAGATCGAGGAGGTCATCGCCAAGGGCGAGCACTACGGTATGCGCACGTTCGATCAGTCGCTGCTGGAGCTGATCACGGTCGGGGACGTGTCGGTCGAGGAGGCGCTGGCGGCGGCCTCGGAGCCCCACGACCTGGAACTCGCCATCCAGCGGGCGGGGATCCCCATGACGTCCCGGGGGGTCGGGCTGAGCTTCGAGCGCGACATCAAGCCGCTGTTCTCCGACGACGCCCGGACCCGGATCAACTGGAAGTTCGACTTGTGGGATTACGAGAGCGTCAAAGCGAACATCTCCGAGATCCTCAAGCGCATGGAGAACGGCGACAGCCCCTTCGAAGAGGGGTGGACCGAGGACCGGGTGAAGGTCTTTCGCAGCTGGTTGCGGGAAGGCTTGATGGCCCCGTAGGCAGGCCTGAAGCCTGGCTCAGGCGCTCCGCCCGTCGGCCTGCTCCAACAGCTCGGTAACGGTCTCGGCGGCCGCGGGCCGGGCGAAGTAGTACCCCTGGGCCAGCCTGCATCCCAGCGCCAACAGGTGGGCCCGCTGTTCGGCCCGTTCGACGCCCTCGGCCACCGTCTCCAGCCCCAGGCTGTGCACCAGGCGGATGATCCCTCGGGCCAGCGTCCACTCCTCGCTCCCGGTGGCCACGCCCGCCACGAAGGATCGGTCGATCTTCACCACGTCCACCGGCAATCGGCGCAGGTAGCTCAAGGAAGAGAACCCGATACCGAAGTCGTCGATGGCCAGCCGCACTCCCAGGCCCCTCAGCGCCCGCAGCACCGAGATCGTCGCTTCGGTGTCCTGCATCAATACGGTCTCGGTGATCTCGAGTGTCAGGCTGGCCGGATCGAGACCGAACGCTTCGACCGCGGCCCGGACATCCCTCAGCAGATCGGGGTCCTGGAGCTGCCGGGCGGAGATGTTGACGCTGATGGCGAGGGGTTGCTCTGACGGGAACCGCTGCTGCCACGACCTCAGTTGCCGGCATGCCTCCGCCGTGACCCATCGATCCATGGCGACGATCAGGCCCGCTTCCTCGGCGAGCGGGATGAAGTCCGCCGGGGAGATCATGCCGCGCTCCGGATGCATCCAACGGATGAGGGCCTCCGTGCCGACGATCCGGCCGTCGGTCAGGCGCACGACCGGCTGGTAATGGAGGACGAACTCCCTCCGTTCGAGAGCTCGCCTGAGCTCGGTCAGGAGCTCGAACCGCTTCAGCAGGGCGACGTGACGATCATGCTGATAGACCTCGTACCGGCGCCTGCCGGCTCGCTTGGCCGCACCCATCGCGGCGTCCGCGTCGCTCACGATCGACCTGCCGTCTTTGGATCCGTCCGGGAACTGGGTGATGCCGATGCTCGCGTCGACGAACACCTCTCTTCCCTGGACCGGGAACGCGGCCCCAAGTCGGTCGAGGACTCGGTCGGCCACCTGCGTCGCCTCCGGGATGCCCGCATCCACGAGCAGCATGGCGAACTCGTCTCCATCCAAGCGGGCAACCGAGTCCGCGGCCCGCAGGCAGCCACGTAGCCGCTGGCCCACTTCGACCAGGACGCGATCCCCGGCGCTTTGCCCGAAGGCATCGTTCACGCTGTTGAAGCCGTCGAGGTCAACCACCAGGACGGCGACGGGCCGGCCCCGACGCTTCGTGCCTGCGACAGCATGGTCCACGCGGTCGAGGAACAGCGTGCGGTTGGGAAGCTGGGTGAGTGGGTCGTACAGGGCCTGCTGGCGCATCTCCCGCTCGAGTCGCCGGCGGTCCATCCTCGCGCCTGCCCACACGCCGACCAAGCAGATGCCGAGGAAGGTAACGGCCGCACCTTTGCCCCACCCGCCTGCGGGCCACAGGTAGGAGAGGACGGTCAGGGCAACGCCGGCTCCGAGGAACCCGGTGGAGACGCTGGGGCGCAACCGGCGAAGCCCGCGGTCAGCCATCCCTTCCCTTTCCGTCCCCTCCGAGGATCATCCACGGGAGCCCCAAGCCGGTGACCGTGTCCAGGAGCGTGTCGAACGCCACCGGTTTCACCAGGTAGGAGTTGGCGCCCAGCTCGAACGCCCGATCGATGTCTTCCGACTCCGAAGAGCCGGAGAGCATGACCACGGGGATACGGTCGAGGTTGGGCTGCTGGCGGAGCCAGGTGAGCAGCTCGAGGCCGGACCTCCCCGGGACGTGCAGGTCCAGCAGGATGAGAACAGGGAGAGGGAAGTGCGTTCGGTCGGC
>VAYC01000149.1 GCA_005885025.1 Actinomycetota bacterium
GTCGTCCTCTCGCACGGAGGCCCCACCGCCCATTCGACCCCGGAATTCGTCCTGTCGAACCAGTTCTGGACCAGCCGCGGCTTCGCCGTGGTCGACGTGAACTACGGCGGCAGCACCGGATACGGCCGTGAATATCGGCGGCGGCTGAACGGGAACTGGGGCGTCGTGGACGCGGCGGACTGTGTGAACGCCGCCAAGTGGCTGGCCGATCGAGGCGAGGTCGACGGACGACGGATGGCCATCCGAGGTGGGAGCGCGGGCGGCTACTTCCGGGGTGGAAGCGCGGGCGGCTACTGCACGCTGTGCGCCCTCACGTTCTTCCCTGGTGTGTTCGGCGCGGGGGCCAGCTATTTCGGGATCGGAGACCTGGAGACCTTCGTGAAGGACACTCACAAGTACGAATCGCGCTACCTGGACACGCTGGTCGGTCCTTACCCGGAGGCGAAGGACGTCTACCGGCAACGCTCGCCGGCGAACTACGCCGACCGGATCGCCTGCCCGGTCATCCTTTTCCAGGGACTCGAGGACCTCGTGGTGCCGCCGACCCAGGCCGAGGAGATGATCCGGGCCCTCGAAGCGAAGGGGCTCCCCTACGCCTACATCCCGTTCGAGGGCGAGCAACACGGCTTCCGGAAGGCCGAAACGATCCGGCGGTCGCTCGAGGCGGAGCTGTCCTTCTACGGACGGGTGTTCGGGTTCGAGCCGGCGGACCGGATCGACCCGGTCGAGGTCAAGAACCTCTGAGGCGAGACCACTCGCGCAGCGCCTCTACATGTGGGCGATCAGCTGTTCCACACGCTCGTCGACGGCTCGGAACGGATCCTTGCACAACACCGTCCGCTGGGCCTGGTCGTTCAGCTTGAGATGGACCCAGTCCACCGTGTAGTCGCGCCTTCGCTGCTTTGCGTGGCGGATGAACTCACCCCGCAGCTTGGCTCGAGTCGTCTGAGGCGGCTCCCGCATGGCCTTCTGGATCTGCTTCTCAGGGACGACGCGCTCCATCACGCCCCGCCGCTCCAACAGGTAATAGAGCCCCCGGTCCCGGTTCACGTCGTGATAGGCGAGGTCCATCAGCGCGACCTTCGGATGTGACAGCGAGATCCCGTGCTTGGAACGGTATCGCTCGATCAGCAAGTACTTGGCCACCCAGTCGACCTTGTCGGACAGGCGATCCGGGTGACCGGCCCGGAGGGCCTCCAGCGCCCGTCCCCACTCCTCGAGGATGCGCGTAGCGGTGCTGTCGGCGCCCCTTCGTTCCAGGAAACGGGACACGCGTTCGAAGTAGTCGGTCTGGATGTCGATGGCCGACAACTCGCGGCCGGTGGCCAGCCGGACCTTCCGTTTGCAGGTGATGTCGTGGGAGATCTCCCGGATGGCTCGGATGGGGTTCTCCAGGGTGAGGTCGCGCATGACGGTGTTCTCCTCGACCATCCGGACCACGAGGTCCGTCACCCCGACCTTCAAGAGCGAGGTGAACTCGCTCATGTTGGAGTCGCCCACGATGACGTGCAGGCGCCGGAACCGCTCAGCGTCGGCGTGAGGCTCGTCGCGCGTGTTGATGATGGGCCGCGACCGAGTGGTAGCCGAGGAGACGCCCTCCCAGATGTGCTCGGCCCGCTGGGAGAGGCAGAACTGCGCCCCGCGCGGGCCGTGGAGAACCTTCCCGGCTCCGCAATAGATCTGGCGTGTCACGAAGAACGGGATGAGGACGTCGGCGATCCTGGCGAACTCGCCTTGCCTCGCCACGAGGTAGTTCTCGTGGCAACCATAGGAGTTCCCCGCGGAGTCGGTGTTGTTCTTGAAGAGGTAGACGTCCCCCGAGATGCCCTCCTCGTGCAGGCGAACCTCGGCCGCCGACAGCAATGCTTCCAGGATGCGCTCTCCCGCCTTGTCGTGGCCGATCAGGTCCAGGACGCTGTCGCACTCGGGGGTGGCGTATTCGGGGTGAGAGCCCACGTCGAGATACAGGCGCGCGCCGTTCTCCAGGAACACGTTCGATGACCGTCCCCAGTGGACCACCCGCCGGAAGAGGTATCTGGCCACCTCGTCGGGGGAGAGCCGGCGCTGGCCGCGGAACGTGCAGGTGACGCCGTACTCGTTCTCGAGGCCGAAGATCCGACGTTCCACGAATGGAGTGTACGGCCCGGAAGACTCTGCCGGGATCGGTACCGGTGGGCATATACATCAACTGCCCCGTACCATGAGCCTGTGGACGGAGTGAACGAGCGGGTCGCCCGCGCGTTCGGTCGAGTACCGCAGCCTCCACGTTGATGGCCTCGACGGGCCGCTCCTCCACCTCGGACAGCGCCCTCACGGCGATCTGAACCGCCTCTTCCAGAGACAGTCCATCCCGGTAGGCCTCTCGGACCCGGGTCGACAATGCGTCCGACTGGCCGCCCATCGCCACGCAACCCTGCTCGTCGGTCACACTGCCGTCGAACAAGATGTGGAACAGCCCGTTCTCCTCCGGCCGGTCGCCGACCTGGCCGACCAAGATTTCCACCTCGTACGGCTTCATCTGCTGGGTGAAGATCGTGGAGAGCGCCTGCGCGTACGCGTTCGCGATGGTCTTGGCGGTGACGTCCTCACGCCCATAGGCGTATCCGCGAAGGTCGGCCAGGCGTACCCCGGCGATCCTGAGGTCTTCGAACTCGCTGTATCTGCCCACCCCGGCGAAGGCGATCCGGTCGTAGATCTCCGAGATCTTGTGCAGCGTCGCGCTGGGGTTCTCCGCCAGGAACAGGATGCCGTCCTGGTACTCCACGGCCACGACCGACCGGCCGCGGGAGATGCCCTTGCGCGCGTACTCCGAACGATCCTTGGTGAGCTGCTCCGGAGGGACGTACGGCTGGAACGACATCAGTCCCTCGCCTTGCCGTCTCCGCGCCTCACGGGGCGTTCGCGAGCCTGGCCGCCGCTCTTGGGCCGAACGGCCTCCTGTGTCTCCTGCAGGACCGATTCGAACGCTGCGCGCAGCTCGTCGTCCGGCACGGCCACCACGCCCTCCACCGTGATCGTCTTGACTGTGGGGAAGATCCCGCGCAGCGGGTTGGGGCCGCCGGTGGCCACATCCTCCTGGGAGGCGTCGTACAGGGCTTCCACCGCGGCCCGCACCGCCCCGGAGCGATCCATCCCCGACCGGAACCTTTTCTTCAAGGTGCTGCGAGCGGACAGCGCCCCCGAGCCCGTGGCGTGGAAGTCGGTCTCCTCCCACCGGCCGCCCGTCGCGTCGTATCGAAACAGGCGCCCTTCCCTCCTGCGTTCGTCGAAGCCGGCGAACAATGGGACCACCACCAGGCCCTGGAGGGCCATGGGGAAGTTCTGGCGGATCATCTGGGCCAGACGGTTGGCCTTCCCTTCCACGGACAGCCGGTCGCCCTCCACCTTCTCGTAGTGCTCGAGCTCGGTCTGGAAGAGGCGAACGATCTCGGTGGCCTGTCCTGCCGCCCCCGCGATTGCCACCGCCGAGGTCTCGTCGGCCGGGAACACCTTGTCGATCCGTTCGTCGGCGATGGTGAACCCCTCGACGGCCCGCCGGTCCCCCGCCATCACCACGCCATCGGCGAATTTCAGCGCCAGGATGGTGGTCCCGTGGGCGATCTGGTGGGGCTGAACCGCCGGGTCCTTCTGGCCGGCCGAAGAAGGCCACGGCTCGCGGCCGGAGCTCGCGGCTCGCAGCAGGTCGGCGAAGCTGGGGTTCGATCCGAGCGGGAAGGCAGGCCCGAAGAGCCCGGGCATGCTGGACCGGTCCGGAAGTCCCCGGGTCGGGTCGGTCACTCCCCGCCCTTCTGGACGTAGGACTTCACGAACTCCTCGGCGTTTTCCTCGAGGACCGAGTCGATCTCGTCGAGGATGTCATCCATCTCCTCCTTGAGCTTCTCGACCTTCTCGGTGGCCTCGGCCTGTCCGGCCTCACCCGAGTCGCCTCCGCCCTTTCGCTGGGTTCGCTTCTGCTCCTGCGGCAATGCTCACGCTCCCTCGGATCGATGGATGGACGGCCATCATTCTAGGCGGGCCGTGGGGCCGCGCCGAGGAGCGAGCTGGGGTTACCGCTGGAGGGCCTCGACGAGGTCGCCGGCCGTCGGTGAGCCTTCCAGCAGCCCTTCCACGTGCTCCCGGGTCCCCTTGAGCGGCTCGCGGGTGGGGACCCGCTGGAGGGCCGTCGCCCCCGTGTCGAAGATCAGCGAGTCCCAGGACGCCGCGGCGATCGACTGCGGATACCTCTGGATGCACCGGCCTCGGAAGTACGCCCGTGTGTCTTCGGGCGGTTCGGCGATGGCCCGGTCCACTTCGGCATCCGCCACCAGCCGCTCGACGTTCCCCCCGTCCACCAGCCGGTAGTACAGCCCCCGTTCCCGGCGCACGTCGTGATACTGGAGGTCGATCATGGCGAGCTTCGGGCTGCGCCAGTCGAGATTGTCTCTGGCCCGGTAGGCCTCGAGCATCCGGTACTTCGCAACCCAGTCCAGCTCGCGGTGCAGCGAGAGTGGGTCGTCCTCGATGCCCGACAGGATCATCTCCCACCACTGGAGGACTTCGCCGTTCTCCGCGGAGGGCTCCACTTCCTTGACGAACTTTTTGGCTAGATCCAGATACTCCCATTGGAGCTCGAGGGCCCGGATCCGGCGGCCGTCCCGCAGGCGAACCGTGCGCCTGCAGGAGACGTCCCACGACACTTCGTGAAGAGCTGGCACGGGAGCCTCTAGCGAGAGCTCGGGGAGGAACTCGTCCTCAACCAACTTGAGGATCAGCGCCGTGGTTCCCACCTTCAGGAACGTGGCGACCTCGCACATGTTGGCGTCACCGACGATCACGTGGAGGCGTCGATACTTCTCGGGGTCGGCGTGGGGTTCGTCCCGGGTGTTGATGATGGGCCGCTTCAGCGTGGTCTCCAGCCCGACTTCGGCCTCGAAGAAATCGGTTCGTTGTGAGAGCTGGTAGTGGACGTGTCGGCCCTCGTCGCGAGGGCTCTCCGACCCCACCTTTCCGGCTCCCGTGAAGATCTGCCGGGTCACCAGGAACGGGGTCAGATCGTGCACGATCCTCGAGAAGGGCGTCCGCCGGTCGACCAGGTAGTTCTCATGACAGCCGTAGGAGTTGCCCTTGCCATCCGTGTTGTTCTTGTAGATGGCCAGTCTCTGGCCCGGGGGCAACAGGCCGCGAACGGCCTCCAGGGACCGCTCCAGGATCCGCTCCCCCGCCTTGTCGTGGATGACCAGGCCGCGGGGGGACGCGCACTCCGGCGTGGAGTACTCCGGGTGGGCGTGGTCGACGTAGTAGCGGGCGCCATTGGGAAGGATGACGTTGGCCAGGCCGAGATCCTCTTCGACGGGCTGGCGCTCCTGCACGGGCTCGAACCCCCGGGCGTCCCGGAGCGGTGACTCCTGTTCGTAGTCCCACCGGATGCGCCGGAGCGTCCCGGCGTAGGAGTTGATCAGGAGTGATGAGGACAGGACCGGATTGAAGTCGCCCATGCCGGGCCCCGAGATGCCGTACTCGGTCTCGATGCCCATGACCTTGGCGATGGCCACCTGCGCACGCCCTCCGCTGTGCGACGCCGGCTTGCTTCGAGGACTGTACCCGGCGGGTACAGGCTACAGGTACTGGCCGGCGGTGACCCGCTCTACCTGCCGGCCCTCGCCGTGAGTATCGCCCAGGAGGGTGCGGACGTAGACGATCCGCTCCCCCTTCTTCCCTGAGATCCTCGCCCAGTCGTCGGGGTTGGTGGTATTCGGGAGGTCCTCGTTCTCCTTGAACTCGTCGCGGATGGCTGCCAGGAGGTCCTCCAGCTTGAGACCTTTCTCCCCCTGCGACAGGAATCGCTTGATGGCGACCTTCTTGGCCCGACGGACGATGTTCTCGATCATCGCTCCCGAGTTGAAGTCCTTGAAGTACAGGACTTCCTTGTCACCGGACTGGTAGGTGACCTCCAGGAACCGGTTCTCCTCGCTGGTGGAGTACATCCGGTCCACGGTGGCCTCGATCATCCGGCGGATCGATCGTTCGCGGTCCCCACCCGCGCCCTCGATCTCCGACCCGTGCAGGGGCACGTCCGCCGTCAGGTACTTCGACAGGATCTCCCGAGCGGCGTCGCCGTCGGGCCGTTCGATCTTGATCTTCACGTCGAGCCGGCCCGGCCGCAGGATCGCCGGGTCGATCATGTCCTCTCGGTTGGAGGCCCCGATGACGATGACGTTCTTCAAGCCCTCCACGCCGTCGATCTCGGAGAGCAGCTGAGGGACGATGGTGTTCTCGACGTCGGAGGAGATCCCGCTGCCCCGGGTTCGAAACAGCGAGTCCATCTCGTCGAAGAACACGATCACCGGGAAGCCCTCGGCCGACTTCTCCTTCGCCCGCTGGAAGATCAGCCTGATCTGCCGCTCGGTCTCGCCTACATACTTGTTGAGGAGCTCGGGGCCCTTGATGTTCAGGAAATATGAGTGGGGGTCCGTGCGGCCGGTCTTCTCCGCCATCTGCTGGGCCAGCGAGTTGGCCACGGCCTTGGCGATCAGCGTCTTGCCGCAGCCCGGCGGCCCGTACAGCAGTACCCCCTTGGGGGGCGGGAGCTGGTGCTCAGCGAAGAGCTCCGCGTAGAGGAACGGGAGCTCGACCGCGTCACGGATGTCCTCGATCTGCTTCCCCAGCCCGCCGATCTCTTCGTACGTGACGTCGGGGATCTCCTCGAGGATGACCTCCTCGACCTCTTCCTTCGGCAGTGCCTCCAAGGCGTGCCCCGACCGTGGGTCGTACAGGACGGGGTCCCCGGCCCGAAGACGGCCGCGGACCTCGGCGGACAGGACGGCGACCATCTGGTCGTCCCCTCGGCCGATCAGAACGGCTCGGTCGTCGCCCAGCAACTGCTTGACGATGGTGACCTCACCGACCACGTCTTGGTCGAGCACGTCGACCACGTTGAGGGCCTCGTTCAGGATGACCTCGACGCCCTTCTTGAATCGATCCCGATCGATCTCGGGATCCACGTTGACCCGCATCTTCCGGCCGCCGGTGAACACGTCGACCGATCCGTCCTCGTTCTCTGTGAGATACACGCCGAAGGTGGCTGGAGGCCTGGCGAGCTTCTCCACTTCTTCCTTCAGCGCGGAGATCTTCTCGCGCTCGGCCCGCAGGACCTCGACCAGCTTCTCGTTCTGGGAGACGGCTCGGGCGAGGTCACCGCGCGATTGGAGCAGTTGCTCCTCGAGGACCTTGACCTGGCGGGGAGAGTTGGTGAGGCGACGCCGGAGCAGAGCCGTCTCGTCCTCCAGGAACTTGATCTGTGTCTGGAGATGGTGGATCTCTTTCTCGTAGCGCTCCAGCTCTTCCTGTGGATCGGGCGATCGCTGCTGCGGCATCGGGGGTCTTACCTTCCTTCCTCTGGCGGGGCAGGTCCTTTCCCAATATATGCCGGGCCCCTCCGGTTTCGTGGGAGGGGCATTCTCTCCTATACGCGGTTTGTCGGCCCGGGGGATGGCCGGCTTAAGGCTCGGCGTACGACCTTCGCCCCACGGTGATGAATCCCGTGTGGGCGACCATGCGGTGGTCGGGCCGG
>VAYC01000150.1:0-4482 GCA_005885025.1 Actinomycetota bacterium
TCCCTTCCCATATCCGGTCCACGCGAAGCTCGCGATAGAAGCGTTCGGCCACGTTCTCCCGCATGTACCCTCGCCCGCCGAAGATCTGCACGGCCCGGTCGGCCACCCTGCCCGCCGCCTCGGAGGCGAACAGCTTGGCCATCGAGCATTGGGCGTGCTGAACTTTCACGTCGACGCCCTCGTCGATGCCCTGCGCCGTTCGATAGGTCATGAGTCGGGAGGCCCACAGTTCTGTCAGCGAGTCGGCCAGCATGAACTGGATGGCCTGGTTGTCGAAGATGGGCTTGCCGTAGGCGTGACGGTCCTGAGCGAAAGCTGTGGCCTCTTCGATCAACCGCTCCATGGCCCCCAGTGCCCGCGCCGCGATCATCAGCCGTTCGTACCGGAACCACTCGTAGGCGAACTGCATCCCGTCGCCCTCGGACCCGACGAGGTTGGCCGCCGGCACCCGCACGTGCTCGAACGCGACCACGGGATGGTGATGGCCGTAGGTGTGCGTGTAGGCAGGGGTTCGAACCACGCGGAGGCCGGGCGTATCCAGGTCGACGATGAACATGGCGTGCGCCCCGGCGTGGGGGCCGCTCGCCAGCTTGCCTTGGAAGAAGACGTAGTCGGACCGGTTGAAGGACGTGACGTGCCACTTCACACCGTTCAGGACATAGGTTTTCCCGTCCCGAGCCGCCGTCGCGCGGATGGCGTCGACGTCGGAGCCGGCGTCCTCCTCGGTGATCGCGTAGCACTCGCCCCGCTCGCCCCGGATAGTCGGGATCACCCACGTGTCGAGCTGGTGCTTTGAGGCGACCTTGGGGAGCCAGCCGGCGGGCGTGTGGACGACCCACCCCAGGGCATTGGTGGGCCGCCCGATCTGCTCCTGGACCAGGACCTGCTGCAACGTCGTGAACCCGCCTCCTCCCAGCTCCTTCGGCATGTTGATGGCCCCAAACCCGAGCTCCCGCGCCCGCTCCTCATGCCGCCTCTCGACCTCAGGCGCGAGCCGGCCTTCGTTCATCTCGGCCTCGACCTCGTGGGGGATGAGCTCGTCGGCCAGCGCGCGCGCCCGCGACTGGATGTCGCGGTCCTCCTCGGTCATGGGATAGCTCATGGGCTCGGCGGCGACGGAAGTTTGAATAGCCATTCAGTTTACGGATATCGGCCGGCCCCGCGCAAGACTTCAGAAGGGGGGGAATGACATGTTCGAAGCCTCACCGTCGCCGTTTGGCGTCTACTCGCTGGTGTGTTGAGTCAGTCACTAGGGCTGGCTGGTCGATCGTCAGTTTCTTGGCGTCGGCGTCGAGGGTGGCGGTTACACCAAGCGGCAGCGCAGCCAGGTATTTCCCATGGCCCAGCGGGAGCTTGTAGAGGACCGGCACGCCGAGACGTCCGAGGTGTTTCTCCAGGACGTCCTCGAGGGACTTGGTCCTCGGCCACTCGGGGTGCCGCTCGCTCCAGTCCGAATCCTTCATGTCACCCACGACCACCCCGGCCACATCGTCGAGCTTCCCCGCGTGACGGAGCTGGATGAGATCGCCGTCGATGATCCACGGCGGTTCTTCGACGGCCTCGAAGAAGAAGATGGAGCCATCCAGGTCGACCTCATACGGCGTGCCGAGGGATCGAACGAGGAGGTGAAGGTTGCCGCCGCAGATCGGCGCCGTAGCCTTCCCGGGGGCGATGGCCCGGACATAAGGGTCGTCGGGGTCTCGGGGAACCTCCCCAGTGGTCTCTCCCCGTAGGATCCGCAGCAGCCGATCCTTGTTGAACTGCGGCGTTTCCTCCCACCCCATCCCCATGAGGCCGTTCGCATAGAACGTGCCCAGGCCGGTTCGCTGGAGGATTGCCACATGCAGGGCGGTGATATCCGAGTAGCCGCAGAAAGGCTTCGGGTTGGCCGCGATCACGCCGAAGTCGATCAACGGGATGATCTCGACGGCGCCGAAGCCGCCCTGGAGGCACTGCACCACATCGACCTCGGGATCGGCGAACAGGTCCATGACGTCGCGGGCCCGAAGCTCGGGAGTACCGGCGACGTAATCGTCCTGGGCCCATACGCTTCGCCCGAGCTTCACGTGATAGCCCATCGACTCCCACCACTCCACGCCGCGCAGCACCTCCGATCGGTTGAAGTACGGGCTGGAGGTCGCAGGCACTCCGATCGTCCCGCCGTCGGGAAGGGGCCTGCCGAACAGGGTCGCTCGGGGCATCAGAGCCCTTCCTGCGGCTGGCGTCGTTCGGGAAGCGGCTTTTCCAGCAGCTCCCGGACGTAGCCGACGCATTCCTCGACCGCTGCTTCCAGGAACCGCTTGCCCTTCTCCGCGGTCGCCAGGGTGGGCGAGCCCTGCACGCCGGTTCGGCTGAACGACGACCACCACGGCATGTACCGCAGGGGTCCGTCGGCCCACCATTCGAGGCGAGCGTTGTCGCCGGCCGGGTAGCTCTGTTCGTCCACGGCCTTGTCCATGGCCACGGCGTCGGGATCGATGGCGAGGTAGATCGAAGTCTCGAGCTCGTCGGCGTGGGCCATGCCACCGAAGGAGGATTCGCGGATCTCCTCCACCGCCTCGATCCCCTTCTTCGACACCAGATAGAACGCCGCCGCAGCCAGGACGTTCGGGTGGTCGATCATCACCAGGCGGGCCGCCATCTCCACGAGGTTCTGGTTCGATCCATGGCCGTTGTAATAGAGCATTCGCTTGAACCCGTGATGGGCGAGTGATGTCCCAACGTCCTTGCAGTAGCGGCAGAACGTGTCCCAGCCGATCGAGATCGGCCCGGGGAAGTCCATGTGGTGCGGGTCGTAGCCGTGGGGGATCGTCGGCAGCAGGACGATCTCGTCGGGGGCCTCCTCGGCGGCCCGGCGGCAGATCTCGGTGATGATCCGGTCATCCGTGTCGACGGGCAGATGCGGCCCGTGGTCCTCCAGGGTCCCCACCGGGATCAGGCACACACGGTCCTCGGCGGCGGCGCGCCGGACCTCCGGCCACGTCAGCCGCTCGTACAGGAGCGGTCGTCCCCACATCGGCCGGTTCCTCCTTCAGCTCGCGAACACGCCGGTCAGGTCGACCGCTTCGTACTCGGTGGTGCAGGGATTGCCCGGCGCCACCCACATCAGGCCTGCCTCGACGTCGCAGACCATCGAGAACAGCACCGAGGCAGCGTCGTCGCCGTCTTGCGGGTCTGGATGGCGGCAGATGGCCTGCGGCCGGCCGCCATGATCTCGCAGGATATCCATCACACCCTCGGGCGTATCGGGGTGACGCTCCTCGATCAAGGCGAGGAGCCGCTCGTACCGTGACACGCTCCCCAGCGAAGGAGGCGGCCCCGCCTCGCCGAGCGCCGGGTCCAGATAGTGATTCGTGTGCGGGCCGGATCCTGACAGCAGCGAGTGCTGCGTGGCCGTGGTCTCCACGATGAACGTATCGCCGCCGGGGAAGGCGAAGACGTGCCCGTAGCCTCCCGCCCGGTTCGGCATGGCGGCTCGGCGAACCGCGTCCAGGCGGTCCGACGCCTCCAGGGAGTTGCGAGACACCAGAACGCGGGGGACGCCGACCCCATCGTCGGCCGCGACCAGGGACTGGATCCCCTGAACGCCCCCATATTCGTTCATTCCCACTGCCGGCAGGCAGCACACGACGGTCGGAGAGACGACGGAGGGGAAGCCGCGGCCGGGAACGTCCACGACCACCGCGACGTTGCCCTCGTCCCCTGCCAGCCACTGTTCGTTGTGACCGAGCAACGTGAATCCCGGGCCGCTGACGGCGAACGTGGAGCACCGATCGGGTTGGGGCCTTGCCCGCCGCGTCGGCGCAGACCCGGCGTCCGTCTGGATGAACGAAGGGTGCTCCGGTCCGGTCCCGAGCAGGGGCTCCAGCTCCTCGAAGGCATTGACCGCGAACAGCTCCCACACGGGGACCATCGCGCCTTCGGCCATCCCCTTGATGGTCTCGGCATACGCCGGCGTCTGGGTCTCGGTGGCGTTGAAGTAGGGGGCCAGGAAGTCCTGGAGCTGCCTCGAGGCGATCCCTCGCCGCTCCAGGTACTGGTGGTAGAAGCCGATGGATCGTTCGATCATCTGGCCCAGGCCTCGCCCGACCTGTTGTCCGCGCTCTCGAGGAGTGCCCTCCGCCCGCACGATGCGTAGCTCGGTCACGCTCTCGCCTCCCCAGTGGTACGGAGGCGCGCCCGGGCGGGGTTTGGCCAGCGGTCCAGGGCACCATTGTTGCCCACCCTGCAAGGGCTGACCACCACCCGAACTTCTCGAGAGGGCGGGCCGTCCATTTTCAGAGCACCAATCGAAAGGGCGCGGTTGAAGGGATGGCTTCGGCGACGGATCCTCATCTCGGCGGCCGTCGTCCTGGTCTGGGCGGTTCTATGGGCAGCCGGCCCCAGGACCTCACTTCCGGTCCCCTCGGCCTCCCCCTCGACGGCGAAGCTGGGTAAGCCTCCGGGCCGATTCGGGAGCATCTACCTTTGCTCGTTGGAGGC
>VAYC01000150.1:4561-6582 GCA_005885025.1 Actinomycetota bacterium
AGCTGCCCTGGGGCCCTATGGCTCCGAGGTGGCCGACGGCGTGTACCTGATCCCGAATACCGACTACGACCCCGACGGAAAGCTTGCATCCAGCTGTCTCCGAGCGGCGAGGCGACTCGGGTTCGCCGTCCCCTGCCCGACCCTTCTTCCGAACGAGGGTCCGGGAATGGATCCCCCTCGATGCGGTGCCCCCGGTGAATTCTTTCCCACCCGGCCACCGTGCGTCGTCAGCGACACCGTGTTCCTGTTCGCGCAGTCTGGGTTCGCTGTTCCGCCGGGCTATTCGCAGGGAGGCGTGGGAGGCGGGGCAAGTCTTGTGATCGCGGCCTATCGGGCGGGAAAGGGAGTGATTGGAGGCGGTTTCGAACCGTACTACGCCAGCTTCGTCCTGTGCCCCGAGGCCCAACCGCTCGCGGAGATCCGGGTCGATCGGTCGCCGGACGGCAAGCGCTCGGTACGCGGCCGTCTCCTCCTCTGCGCGGGGGTGGAGAGGCCGCTGGATGGTTACCTCATCCTGATGTGGGAGGAAGGCGGGGTCGTCTACCAGGTTGCCCTCCTTCACGATACGCAGACGAATCGTGATCTGCTGAGCGCCATCAGCGCAGGCATCGAGCTCGTCGGACCCATTCCCAAGAGGCCGGTCCCATAAGACAGATTTCCCGGTACCCTGGCAGGCTCATGAAACAGGCCTCCCCGCCCGCGACCATCGGCCAGCTCCGCGCCGCGGGCTACGTCGACCGCTCCGTGAAGGACGAGCTGCGCGACAACCTCCTGGCCCGCCTGTCCCGAGGCGAGCCCCTGTTCCCTTCGATCATCGGGTTCGAGGAGTCGGTGCTCCCCGCGCTGGAGCGGGGGATCCTGGCCGGCCACGACTTGATCCTGCTGGGCGAACGCGGGCAGGCCAAGACCCGCCTCATCCGGAACCTCGTCGGGCTGCTGGATGAAGAGGTGCCCGTGATCGTCGGTTGCGAGGTGAACGACCATCCCCTCCGGCCGATCTGCGCCCGGTGCCGCGAGCTGGTGGCATCCGAAGGCGACGAGGTGCAGGTCGCCTGGTTTCCGCGCGACCGTCGGTACGCCGAGAAGCTGGCCACGCCCGACACGAGCGTGGGCGACCTCATCGGGGACGTCGATCCCATCCGCGTGGCCGAAGGCCGCTACCTGTCCGACGAGCTGACGATCCATTACGGCCTGATCCCGCGAACGAACCGAGGTATCGTGGCCATCAACGAGCTGCCCGACCTCCCCGAGCGGATCCAGGTCGCTCTGTTCAACATCTTGGAGGAGCGAGACGTCCAGATCCGCGGCTACCAGATCCGCATGCCGCTCGATCTGTTGCTGGTGGCCACGGCCAACCCGGAGGACTATACGCACCGCGGCCGCATCGTCTCGCCGCTGAAGGACCGGTTCGGCACGCAGGTCCGCACGCACTATCCGGAGAACTTGGGCGACGAGATCGCCATCATGGACCAGGAAGCCCGGCCTCCTGCGGGCCGCGGGCAGGTCCCGGTGCGGGTCCCGCCGTTCATCAAGGAGGTCCTGGCCGCGCTCACCGCGGAGCTGCGCGGTTCGCCGCAGGTCAACCAGCGAAGCGGGGTATCGGTTCGATACTCGATCGGCAACCTCGAGCGCGTCGTTGCGTCCGCGCTGCGCCGGGCGGCCCGCTCCGGCGAGCCGGAAGCCGTGCCTCGACTCATCGATTTCCCACCGGTCCTGGCCGGCTCGATGGGGCGGGTGGAGTTCGACTCCATCGAGGAGGGGCGCGAGGAAGAGATCCTCCTGCGAGCGTTCCGAAGCGCGGTGCTCGAGGTGTTCCGGCGTCGCCTGGCCGGATTCGACTTTTCACCGATCGTGGGCCGGTTCGACGAAGGGCTCGCCGCGGAGACCTCGGACCTCATGCCGTCGGGCGATTTCCTGGCCCAGTTCGGCGGCCTGCCAGGGCTGGGGAAGTTGCTGGGCCGCCTGGGCGTGGAGGAGGAAAGCCCGGGCGTCGCCGCGTCTGCGCTGGAACTCGCGTTGGA
>VAYC01000151.1 GCA_005885025.1 Actinomycetota bacterium
AGGCTCTCCGGCTGCCGCTCCACTCCGATCTTCGGGACCCAGCGCTGCATCCAACGGGGGAACCACCAGTTGGCGTCGCGCAGCAGCTCCATGGTGGAAGGCACCAGCACCATCCGGACGAGTGTGGCGTCCACCAGGATCGATGCAGCCAGCCCCAGCCCGATCTCCTTGATCTGGCGTACGTCGAATCCCACGACGAACGTCAGGAACACGGCGATCATGACCGCC
>VAYC01000152.1 GCA_005885025.1 Actinomycetota bacterium
AAGATGGTCGAGGGCCTTGGGGGGTACGGCGAGAAGGTGACCTCGCCGGACCAGATCCGTCCGGCCCTGCAGCGGGCGTTCGATTCGGAGGTGCCGGCCTGCCTCAACGTGATGGTCGATCCCGCGATGATGAAGAGAACGTCCTACCTCGGGTGAACGGCCCCGCAGGCGTGATGGCCCTCGTGCTGGCCGAATCGGCCGGCGGGGGCGTCGCGTTCCTCTTCCTCACCCCGCTGTGGCGCGAGGTCCGGCCCGGGTTCTTCTACCTGACCGGGGCCCTCGTGGTGGCCCTTGCCGCCGGCGCGGCAGCGACTGCGGCCGGGGCCTATGACCCTGGAACGGCGTCGGCCGGCAGGCTGGCGGCAGCCTTGGCCGCGGCGTTGGGCGGGGCCACCGTCGCCTGGCTCGCACTCATGGTCGTCAAGCTCAGATCGGCGGCGCGAATCGTCGGGATCGCCACCGTCCCCCTGGCCATAGCCATGCTGGTCGCGTTCGCGCGAACCACCGACGAATCGTTGGGCCTGTCGATCTTCCAGCTCCTGGCCGGCGCGCTGTTCACCGGCGCGGTCCTGGACGGTCTGCTGCTCGGCCACTGGTATCTGACCGATCGCAAGCTCCCGCGGACGCCGATCAACCGCATGGCGTGGTTGCTGATCGGGTCCGTGGTGATCGAAGCCGCCGCCGTCATCGCCGGCTTCGGGTCTGGGAACGGAGGTTCGAGCTCGAACTCGCTCAACCCCTTGCTGACGGTGGGGGGCAGCGCCTCGTGGATCGCCATGGGGATGGTGGCCTGCACCGGACTCATCGCGGCCTTCATCCGGCTCACCCTTCGAGGCAACCGCCCGACGGCCGTCCAGTCGGCCACCGGGTTCTTCTATCTCGCCGTGATCACCTCGTTCACTGCCGAGATCGCGGCGAAGGTCAGGTTGCTCCCGTGATGGTCTTCACGCTGATGGCCGTGGGGGCGGCCGGCGTAGTCGTCGTGTGGAGGCTGGTGGCGGCGGGCCGCGTCACCATCTGGGCGGGGCAGGCCTTCCTGTTCGCCGCGGCGGGATCGGCGGCGCTGGCAACGGGCCGAGTACATCTCTCGCCTCGCGTGTGGTGGACCTGGGGGCTTCTCGTCGGCTCGGGAACCGGCGTCGTGCTCTACGTGGCGACGCTCGCGTTCGTGGCGGTCGTGCGACGGTGGCCGCCCTTCGAACGCCACGTCGATCAGATCTACGACCAGCGCAGGGGCCTGTCGCTTCCCGCAGCGCTCGTCCTGGCGGCAGCAGTGGTCGCCCCCGGTGAGGAACTGTTCTGGCGCGGGCTGTTCCAGGGACGGCTGGCGGGAGCAACGGGATGGGCGGTGGCTGCGCTCCTCACATGGGCGATCTACGTCGTGACGAACGCTGCCAGCGGCAGCCTCCCCATCCTGGCCGCGGCGGTCGTGTCGGGTGCGGTGTGGGGCGCGCTGGCCCTGTGGACCCACGGGGTGCTGGCAAGCCTTGCCTGCCACTCTTTGTGGACCTCCTTGATGGTGGCCGCACCGCCCACTACGCCCCGCGAGCGGGCCGAGCCGTGACCGACCCGGTCCCGTGGTCCGCTGGGCGGATCCTCCATCAGGGCGTGTTGTGTTACCTCGCGGTACGCACGGGGTCGGGTCCTCACCTCACTCCCGTGGTGTACGTGTTCGATGGGGGGCGCGTGTGGCTGACGACCTCCCGCCGCTCGGTGAAGGCTCGAACCTGGAAACAGGACCGTGTCGTGGGCGGGCTGGTTCGAGCCGGGGCGCAGTCCGTCACGTTCCGGGGCCGGGTCCGAACCTACGACGCCATCGATCCACTCACCTGGCCGGCCGCCACGGTGGGCGGCCCGTGGCTCATCCGCGCCGCCACGCGCTTCACGTTCAAGAACGCGCGCTTCTTCGCCGGTTATGCGGTCGATGCAGGGCGTGTGCCGCTCGCGTGGAGTCCGGCTGGTCGAGTGTTCGCCAGGGTGGGGCTCGCCGACGGCTGGGTCGTGAGCGATGACGGGGTCGTGGAGGGGTGGGGGGAAGACGGGATTCCGGGGGCGCGGTTCCGCCGCTCGTTCCAGGCGCTTTCGCGGGCCCGCGGCATCGACCTGGGGGCGCCGGCGAAGATCCGCCGAGCGCTGGGCGCATCCGGTACCGGCGCGATGGTCCTCCAGCCAGAAGACCGGGAGCCGCTGGTCCTGCCGGTTCGGTGGCGGCGGGTGGCCGCCGAAGGCGCCTTCGACGCGGTCGTGCCTCGCGGGCTGGCCGAGCTCTCCGGCGCAGGACCCGAGGTCCCCGCCGCCCTCACCCTGGACCACGCCTCGGCGTGGCGAGCCTCCGACATGTCCGGCATGGTCGTTCGAGGTACGGCCGCGCTGTACGCACTGGGGGAGGCGCGTCGAGGCGCCGCCGAGCTGCGAGAGCGCATCCGTCTGGCCGGCACGGCGGAGGATGCGGTGGAAGACGCCGCGTTGATTCGGTTGCGTCCGTCCCGGGTCGTATGGTGGCGGGGATGGACCAGCGGGACGGCGGCGTGAGGAACGGCGCGCCGTCGTGAGCGTGGTCGAGGCCTCGGTCGAGATCGACGCTCCCCCGAAGCGAGTGTGGAAGGTGGTGGCCGACCCGAGGAACCTCCCCAAGTGGGACCACCACATCCTCACGGTCGAAGGGGTCCCACCGCGCGGCCTGATCGAAGGAACCCGGTATCGAACGTGGGTCCGATTCATGGGCGTGCGGGCCAAGGCCGACGTCCAGGTCCAGGTCCTGGACCCGGAGCACTACGCGAAGATGCGCCTCCGAGGGATCGTCGAAGGAACCATCGAGACCTGGCTGGAGCCACTGGACGGCCGGCGGACGAAGCTGCGCCATCGCGTCGAGTACCGCTTCATCGGAGGGCCGCTCGGCCGCGTCGCCGCCCGCGGGATCAAGCTGCTCGGCGCTGCTTCCCTGGTCAGACGCGGGACCTTGGCCCAGAAACGGCAAGCGGAGGGGCTCGAGTAGCCGATCCTCAGCGTCGCGGCTGCTGATCCTTGCCGCCGTGCGGTCGAACCTGCCGGCCGGGCCGGCCGATCACGTATCCGAAGATCCCGCCCAGGACCGCACAGGCGAACATGACCCAGATCAGCGCGGGTCGGCGGGTGAAGAAGACGAAGTGGACGATCACAGATTGCGAGTTCGCCACGATGAAGGCCACCAGGATGCCCAGGACGACCAGAGCAACGATCACCTTGGCGACCCGAGCCTGGCGTACTCGCTGGAGCTGGCGGAGCTGCGCCTCATCGGCCCCTCGGTCACCCGCCGGGCCGGCCGGCATCCCGGGGGTTGACCGATCTGGGACGTCCGAATCGTCGCGGCGCATCGATACCTCCTTCAACCAATCGGCGGACGGACCCCCTGAATGAAGCCTATAGGGTGAGGCCGATGCGAAGAAGCAGCGTCGGCAAGGGTCTGGCGCGCATCGCGGCCGCGCTGGCGATCGGTGTGCTAGGGGCTCGAGGGCCCATCCAAAAACTCGACCGCCGGCTCTATCGATTCGTCAATCGGCCCCGTGGCGCGCGGGCCGACGCCGTCGCCAAAGGGATCACCGAGCTGGGCTCGTTGTGGGCCTCGGGGGCGGCCTCGGCGGCCCTGGCCCGGGCAGGTCGGAAGCGAGCGGCCGTCGACGCGATGGGGGCCGCCCTTGCCATGTGGGCGGTGGGGCAGATCCTCAAGAAGGTCACGGACCGGCCCCGGCCGTACCAAGCACTGGAAGACTCCCGGCTCCTCATCGCCGAACCCTCCGGGACGTCCTGGCCGAGCAGCCATCCCGCGGTGCTGCTCACATTCGTCACGGTGGCTGCGCGGGATCTGGGAGCGTGTCCCGCTTCCCGGGCGGGGCTGTCCGCGCTGGCCGGCCTGGTGGGGATGTCCAGGATGTATCTGGGTGTGCACTATCCCTCTGACGTCGCGGGGGGACTGCTCCTGGGGCGTGGGGTGGCCGACCTCTGGTCGACTCTCGTCAGTTCTCGGGTGGTGCCTCATCCTTCGGCGGACGCCCCGCTACAGTGAGCCGGTGATGCCTGCCGCTGCCCTGCTCGCGTCGATCGGGTGGAAGGTCATCGACCGGTTCCATTTCGGCAGCCGGTTCGCCCTCTCGCCCCACGGGCTCGGGATCGCTGCCGGTTTCCTGGCCGGTTCGTACGTGTTCACCTACGAAGCACGCAAGCGCGGCTATCCGGAGGAGAGCTACAACTCGATCATCCTGTGGGCGCTGATCGGGACGATCGTCGGCGCGCGCCTCGGGTATGTCTTCACCCACCTGTCGGAGTACCACAACCCGGCGAACATCCTGAAGATCTACCAGGGAGGCTTGAGCCAGCTCGGCGGAGTGGCCGGGGCTATCCTCATCTGCTATTTCGTGATCCGCCGATACCGGCTGCCCTTCCTTCCCGGCTTGGACGCCGCGGCCATCCCCATCCCGCTCGGCGTCGTGATCGGGCGGATCGGCGACCTCATCATCGGCGATCACCTCGGGAAGCCGACCTCGTGGCTGCTCGCCTTCAAGTATCACGGGGGGAACCTCTCCGGATATGACTGCACCAGCGTTCCGGGGAAGTGCACCATCGTGCTCTCGGGGAATCGAGTCGAGACCATCACCGCGACCAAGGCGACCCTCGTCTCGTCGACCGGGCAAGTATTGGGACAGGGCGTCGGCGTTCACCAGACCGCGCTGTACGACCTGTTGCTGACGATGGGGCTGGTGCTGCTCCTGGTGTTCCTCAACCGCAAGGCGCGCCGGACCGGCGTGCTGTTCTGGACCTATGCGGTCTGGTACGGCACGGGCCGCATCATCACGGATTTCCTCCGCGTGGAGAACCGTTTCCTCGGCCTGACCGGGAGCCAGTGGACGAGCGCGATCGTGGT
>VAYC01000153.1 GCA_005885025.1 Actinomycetota bacterium
CGTGTCGGGGTACCACATCCGGGAGGCGGGCTCGACAGCACAGCAGGAACTGGCCTTCACGCTGGCCGATGGTTTCTCGTACGTGGAGCTCGGGAGGGATCGAGGGCTGGACGTCGACGCGTTTTCCCAGGGTCTCTCGTTCTTCTTCAACGCCCACATCGATTTCTTCGAGGAGATCGCCAAGTACCGGGCAGCTCGTCGGATCTGGGCCCGGTGGCTACGCGACCGCTATGGGGCGAAGGACGAGCGAAGCTGGCGCCTTCGATTCCACACGCAGACGGCCGGATGCTCGCTCACCGCCCAGCAGCCCGAGAACAACATCGTGCGAACGGCCATCGAGGCGTTGTCGGCTGTCCTCGGCGGCACGCAGTCCCTGCACACCAACGCTCTGGACGAAGTCCTGGCGCTCCCGACGGAGAAGGCGG
Source organism: Actinomycetota bacterium (assembly GCA_005885025.1). Classification (GTDB taxonomy): domain Bacteria; phylum Actinomycetota; class UBA4738; order UBA4738; family UBA4738; genus AC-52. The sequence goes on from VAYC01000153.1 coordinate 426, forward strand.
CCCAGATCGCGCTGCGAACCCAGCAGATCATCGCGTACGAGACCGGAGTGGCCAACGTGATCGACCCCCTGGGCGGTTCGTACTTCGTGGAGTCGCTCACCAACCGCATGGAGGGCGCGGCCGAGGAGTACTTCGCCAAGATCGAGGAGATGGGAAAGGGGTCCATGCTCGAAGGGATGCTGGTCGGCATCGAACGAGGCTACTTCCAGTCCGAGATCGCCGACGCAGCATTCCGCGAGCAGGAGCTGTACGAGAAGGGCCGGATGGTCAAGGTGGGGGTGAACGAGTTCGTGGACCCGGACGAAGGTCCCATCGACATCCTCATCATCGCGCCCGAGACAGAGGACCGCCAGATCGAGGCCGTGCAGCGAACCCGCGCCCGGCGCGACCAGTCCAAGGCCGAGCAGGCCCTGGCCAGCCTGAAATCGGCCGCCGGTGGCGACGACAACCTCATCCCGCTCCTGGTGGACTGCGCCCGCGCGTACTGCACGGAGGGCGAGATCACCGACGCGCTCAAGGAAGTGTTCGGGGAGTACACGGAGACGCCCCGGTTCTGACCCGGCCTCAGCCATTCGTCCGTCCCCTGGTGGAGAGGCCGAACATCCGCCCATTCGCCGATTGCGGAAGGCTCCACGACGGGTACCGTAGTCGCGGCTTGCGGCGAAAGGGGCCTCATTGAAGCAGTGGGAGCTTCGCGGGGTGACGGTGGATGCCGGCAGACCGGACGGACTCCGGCCTTCCGTCGATCTCCTGGACCCTCTGCGCGTCCTGGTCAATCAGGCTCCTGCGCTGTTCTGGACGACGGACGCGGAGCTCGTCCTCACCTCGTCCTTGGGGGCCGAGTTCGACCGGCTGGGGCTCGGGGCCAACCAGCTCGTCGGCACGAGACTCGTCGAACTGTTCGAGAGCGAGCAGTATGCGGAGTTGATCGACGCCCATCACCGGGCACTGGCTGGTTCCTCTGTTCACTTCGAGGCAAGGTGGGCTGGGCAGTCTTTCCGGGCCAGAGTGGCTCCTCTCCGGGACCTGGCGGAACAGATCATCGGGACCATCTGCGTCGCCGTCGAGAAGGGCCAACCGGAGCGAGAAGGACCCATTTGGTCTGAGCGCTAGCGAAGCACGGTCACGCTTCGGCGATCACCGCGAACCGTGGCACGTGTTCGAGCCAGCCCAGAACGGCTCCCGCTGCCTGGCGCCGCGCCCACTCGACGTCTCGGAGACGCTCCACGCGCACGTTCGACCATCCGGCGGCATCGACGGCGTTCATCAGAGGCTCGAGCGTCGTGGCATTGGCGAGGGGGAGGGAATCCAGGACCACCGGGTCGTACGGGGCGTGGTGATCGTGCGCCGTGCCCTGGACACGGCGAGTGGCATTGGTCAATCGGTTGCGAGCCTGGTCCAGAGGCCGGGTGCGCGCGAAGATCCCTTCGAACAGGACGAGACGGCCTCGAGGCGCGGCCGCGCGCCACGCCGCGAGGGCGGCCACGGGGTCTGGCGTGGTCCACAACAGGTGACGCTCCACCACGGCGTCGAACGGACCGTCGGGCGGCCCGGTGGCCGGCCCGATGATCGTTCGAAGACGCAGCCGCCTGGCCTCGGCCTTCCGCGTCGCTCTGGAAAGCATCTCGGGTGACAGGTCCAGAGCCGTCACGTCGTACCCGAGGCCGGCAAGTAGCAGGCTGATGGCACCCGTCCCCGCGCCCACATCGAGGACCGAAGCGGGCGGGGCGGGAAGATGGCGGACCAGGGCGGCGCGCCAGCAGGCGGCTTCCACCGGATCGCCGAGGGCGTGCGACGGCGACTCGTCGTAGGTCCGGGCGTCTTCGTCCCACCACCGACGAAGCCGCTCGTCGACGTCGGTCATCTGATCAGCCTACCGCCCGCCGGGACGTGGTTCCTTGGCTCGCTATGAGCGAGGCCCACACCAGCAGCTCGATGGGGTACACGACGTAGCCGAACCGCGCGGCCGGCGCGAACACGAACCCCACCGCAAAAACAGCGGCAGCACGGGACGCGGCCCCCGCCACCGACGTGGGCGGCCGGCGGACCAGGAGGTACGCGACCAGGATCGCCACGACTCCGATCAGGGCGATCGTGACCCCCGTCCTGGCCTCAGGGAAGGCGTGGACCACGAGGGAGCCGAGGGTGGGGGTCGCCGCCGAGGTCTGTTGTCTGCCCAACCCCAGTGGGAAGCGGACGGCGTCCTCCCAGAATGCCCCTGGGTTCCAGGCTGTGAACGTCGCGATGACCGGCAGGACGACCGCGGCAGCCGCGCCGGCGAGCTTGGCGGCCGTCCGGCGGCCGTTCGCCAGTGCCACGGTCGCCACCAGGAAGGGGACGAGGATCCAGGCCGTCTGCTTGGTCGCGGCGGCGATTCCCAACGCGATGCCGGCGCCCAGGGGCCGCTCCTGTCCGGCCAGCACGACCGCGAGGAGCATGAGCCCAAGGACGGGAAGGTCGTCTCCGCCGGTGGCCATGAGGAGGGCCCCGGTGGGAAGCACGACCAGCCACTGGAAGGCCCGGAGCCTGTTGCCGGCCGGAGAGCGAGCCATGGCGAGCGCCGTTCCCCCGATGGCGAGCGTTGCCACCGCGAACCACACGCGGGCGTCGGCGATGGGTCGGTCTCCGGCGAGCGCCCTGGGAAGCCCGAACGCGATCATCCCGGGGAGGTAGGGGAAGTGGGTCTTGGTCCCCAGGGGACGGTCGGCCAGAGGACCGTGGAGGTAGGTGACCGCGTAAGGATCCCGGCCGTGGACGAGAGCCTTCGCCGCCTCCTCGGTGACGATGGCCTCGGCCTGGACGTGCTGGCCGGGGGAGGTTCGGGCGCGCCATGCCACCTCCAGTCCCAGAGGGAGAAGCGCCGCGCCCGCAAGGACGAGGAGGGCGAGCCAGATCCGTGCGCGACTGGGTGCCCCCCGGATGGCCAGGAACGCAGCGGCAGCGGCGCCGGCGGTGTAAGGGCCCACCGCCACGCGGCCCCACTCGCGATAGAGGGGGATCGACGCGAACCCGGCCACGACCAGGGCGAACACGGCCGAGCCCGCATACGACCCGGCGTCCAGGGCGGCGTGTCGGCGAACGCGCACGGCCGCAGGGTAGCCGAGCCTGGCGGGTTGGGAGGACCCCGCCTAGCCGCCGAACAACGCTGGAAGGAGGGTGGTCTTCCCCAGCACGAAGATCGTCCCGATCACCAAGCTGAAAACCCCGGTCAGTACGGCGACGGTTGCGTAGAGGGGGAAGTTCTTCGAGGCGCTGAGGTAGCCCATCGCCGATCCGAACGTGATCAATGAGTTCGACGAGAGCAGCCCGACGATGAACGCAACCAGGACGATGATGCCCGCGCTGGCGCCCCCTGCACCCGCCGCGGACAGGAAGATCAGGACCTGAGTCGGCGTCTCCGCGCCCACTCCGTGGATCATGCCCACCGCGAAGGCGGTGCCCCGCCCGTAATTCATGAACGTGTCGTCCGGTTCGGGCTGGGAGTGGTGGTGATGTCCCGGCCGGCCGTGATGACCGTGGTGCCACGACGGTGCGTCTGCTGCCTCTGCCACCGTCACTCCTCCGGCAGGCTGTGGCTGGGTGCCGTTCGGTCTCTCCGCGGCCCTCCGGCGGGCCCATCGCGCTGCCTTTCGCACGCCCGAGAAGATCAACATCCAACGGCTGCGAAGCCGGAAGTCACGCCCGTGGCGGATCAAGGAGTAGAACACGTACACCCCGAGGAGCAGCAACGTCACGCCCACGATGCGGGTCATGACGTTGTCCACGCCGGACGGGAGATTCTCGCCGGCCACGATGGCCAGGCCGCCGAGGCTCAGGACCACCAAAGCATGACCGAGGGCGTAGAGCGTCCCGAACACCATGGCCTGGCGGCGATCCTCCTGGGAGCTGGTGATGTCGGTGATCGCGGCGATGTGGTCCCAGTCGATGCCATGGCGGAAGCCGAACCAGAACGCCGCCACGAGCAGTCCAAGGCGGAAGCCACCCTCCGAGAAGGCCGCGACCAGCGACATCGTCCCGCCGATTCAACCAGATTCCCGCAACGAGTTGCAACTGAGGCCAACTGCAACAAGCGCGGTGCTGCGAGAGAGGGTCAGCTCGACAGCCGGCGCTCCTTCTTCTGGCACTGGGCGCAGAGCCCCGAGATCGCGAAGTGAGTCAGGTCCGGGCTGAAGCCGTGGTGGCGCACGATCAGCTGCTCCAGGCGCTCGGCTTCGTTCATCGAGAGCGAGTCCTCGGCCCCGCACCTCGAGCATGTCAGGTGAACGTGCTGGCTGTCGGAACGTCGGTGATATTCCGGGCCGGATTCCAGGTGGGCGTGGGCGAGAACGCCGAGGTCCTCGAGGACCCCCAGGGTCCGGTAGACGGTGGAGGGGTTGACGCCGGGAACCCGCTTCTGGACCCGCTGAGCGATCGCGGTGGGGCTGATGTGTCCCTCGGCGGTCATGATCTCGGTGATGATCGCTCGCCGCTGGGGCGTCATCCGGAGTCCCCGGGACCGTAGGAGCTCGAGCACCGAATCGCTAGCTGACGTCATCGCAAGGGCCAGTGTACCGGCCTGCGTTGCAGGTGCACGGTCTTGCGGGTGCGACGAGACTGGCTAGTGGGCCATGTCTCCGTGCCCGGCCCCGTGATCTGTCGGCCCCTTCATCATGCGGAGCATCTCGGGGCCGCCACTGCGCAGGAACCGAACGACCAGGACCGCCGCCAGCACCATGAACACGAAGTCCAGCGCGGAGGTGTAGTTGAGCGAGATATGGGCCTCGACGACCTTCGCGTTGCGCGGCCCGCTTGGGATCAGGCCGAGCGCATCGAACAGGAACTCGATGATCAGGCC
>VAYC01000088.1 GCA_005885025.1 Actinomycetota bacterium
AACGTGATGACGACGTCCGGGCGGAAGTCGCGGGCGATGCGGGAGATGTCCTCGGAAAGCGCTCTCCGATCGACCCCGGCGAGTCCGCCATCCGAATAGTCGAGGCACAGGGCGTGCTGGACGCCGAGGATCGCACAGGCCTGTTGGAGTTCCCTCTCTCGGACCTGGCCCAGGGTGCGCCGGGTGGCGGCCCCGGCGTCGCGGATTTGTCCAGCTTGCCCGCGGGTCGCCGACACGACCATGGCCTCCGATCCAAGTGACACATATTTCGCCAAGGTCCCCCCGGCACAGAACACCTCGTCGTCCGGGTGGGCGAAGACGCCGAGTAGCCGCGGCCCATCCATCCGTCACCTCCGCCGGTTCTCAGTCTTGGTCACAGGCCTGCGAGGGATAACCTGACTGCTCCATGAGGGTCTTGCAAGGACGGGTCCTTGGCAGAAAACAGTGCCCGGGGCGGGATTCGAACCCACATGGTCCCGAAGGACCGGCAGGGTTTAAGCCTGCCGCGTCTCGCCAGATTTCGCCACCCGGGCTCTCGCAGGGAAAGTCTCTCGCCGGCCTCCCCCACCCCCTCGATCGGGCGTGCTAGAACCTGAACCCTCCGGCCTGCGTCGATAGGGGTGGGCGCGGTCCGCTTGCTGAGCGGAGGTACACTGCGCTCGAAGGGAGACCGGATGGCACGAGGGCGAGCACTCACCGGTGCCCTCCTCGCGTTCTGCCTCTTGCTCGGCTCGTGCGCTGGGCTCGGGAAGCAACAGAAGACACCCGCCAAGCCCCAGCCATCCACCGCCATCGCCGTCTCGGTCCTCGACGACGCCATCTACCTGGTCGATCCATCCTCGGGCCAGCAGATGGAGGTCGTGCGCGGGCTCACCGACTTCCAGTCGGGCTTCGCCGCGTGGGCCCCCGATCACACCCAGTTGGCTTACGCCAATCACGGCATCTACTTGATCGACTTCCACACCGATCGGCGGCGCTCCCTCATCACCGGCGGCAGGCTGTCCATGCCGACCTGGAGTCCCTCCGGCCAGGTGATGGCCTATGGGGACGGCCCATCTCTGTGGATCACCCCGCTCGACGTCCTCGGTCCTTACCGCATCCCGCTTCCGAAGACGCTGGCGTCCCTCGGCATGCACTGGTCCGCAGAGGGCATCGTCTTCGAGGGTGTCAGGAGAGATTGCTCCAGCTCGCCGCTCTGTCCCTCCACTGTCGACACCGACCTCTGGACGGTCGACTCGAACGGTAGGCACCTCCGGCAGCTGACCCACATACGTCGCGCCCTCTCCCCGAGGTGGTCACCGGACGCCACCAAGGTCCTCTTCATCAGACGCTTCGGCGAGAATCGGCGCGAACTGTGGATGGTACGGGCGAGCGGCGGCAACCCCCAGAGGGTCGGCACGGCGAACGACGTCGTGGCCTCCGACTGGTCTCCCGACGGGAACCAACTGGCGATGGTCCGGACCGGATCGCAGCCGGGGACTCTTCAGGTGTGGGTCGCGGATGCAGACGGGACGCACGCGCATCCGATCGGCTTGCCGATCTCGGGGACGGCGGCTTCGATCGACTGGTAGCGGGCCTCAGGACGCCTTGATCGTGATCTTCACGATGTAGACAGTCTGGACCGGCTTGCCGTCCGAGGCGCCGTTCTGGATGGGCAAGGTGCCGATCTTGTCGGCCACGTCCTGGCCCTTCACCACGGTCCCGATGATCGCGTAGTCGGGCGAGAGGGACGGGTTCTTCCCGGTCACGATGAAGAACTGGCTTTCCGACGTCCCCGCCGGTTGGTCCGTCCCTTTGGCCATGGCCACCGTCCCCGCCGGATACGTCGATCCCCTGGGAGGGGCGTCCACTGTCTGGTAGCCGGGACCTCCACTCCCGGTCCCCGTGGGGTCGCCCCCTTGTATGACGAAGTCGCGGGCGATCCGGTGGAAGATCAGACCGTCATAGAAGTGCTGGCGGACAAGGAAGACGAAGCTGTTCACCGTGTTGGGCGCCAGCTTGGGATCGAGCTTCATCTCGATCGTCCCGCAGGACGTCACCATGGTCGCCGTGTAGGTCTTGCGCACATCGATGGTCATCCTCGGCGGCTTCTTGTAGGACGGTTTCTTCTTCGAGGCTGCCGCCGGCACCGTTCCCCCGCAGGCCACGCCGCCCGCCGAGGGCGACGGGCTCGGCGAGCCCGATGCCTGGGCCTTCGGCTTGCCGCCCTTGGTCAGGAGGAAGAGCCCGCCGCCTACCCCCCCCAGGGCGACCAGGATGCCGACGGTGGCGGCGACGATGCGCTGACGATGCTTGTGGTGGCGCTCCCGGCGCCGCCGTTCGTACTGCTTGGCCAGGTGTCGATCGCGGGTCTTCCTGCTGCCTTGGGGCATCCGAATCGATGAGCCTACCGGCTGGCCGCGGGTTCGACCACGGGAGTCAACCCGAGGCGATGGAGTAGGCGATGCCGTCCAGGATGTCGGTCTCCGAGACCATCGCCTCGGTGAAACCCCACCGCTGCATCACGCTCACCAGGATGGCCGCCCCCGCCGGGATGACGTCCTCTCTCCCCGGCACCATCACGGGGATCTGCCGCCGCTCCTCCGTGGTCATGTCCGCGAGGAGGCGGAACACCCGTTCGGCGTCTGCCCGCGACAGGACCGACCGGTGCAGGACGTCTGGATCGTATTCGGGAAGCCCCATCGCGATGGCCTGCACTGTGGTCGCGGTGCCGGCTACGGCCACCAGGGTGGACGCGTCGTGGACCGGGATGCGGTCCTCCACCTGGTGAAGGACCGAGGTGATGGCCAGATCGAGCCGCTCCAGCTCGTCGTAGGCCGGGGGGTCGGTGTGCACGTACCGCTCGGTGAGTCGCACGCTTCCGATCTGAGCTGACACGGCAGCCGTAGGGACGCCGTCGCCGATGGCGAACTCCGTGCTCCCGCCACCGATGTCCAGGACGAGTTGTGGGGCCGGTCGCTCCAAACCGCGAGTGGCCCCGAGGAACGACAGTCTGGCCTCTGCCTCCCCGGCCAGGATCTCCATCGGCTCACCCGTCAACCGCCGGACCGCCCGGGCCAACTCGTCCCGGTTGGAGGCATCCCGCACGGCGCTGGTCGCCGCCAAGTGGATCCGCTCCGCCCCCAGAGCCCGGGCTCGCCGGCAATACCGTTGCAACACCACGAGCGTTCGCCGGAGGGCGTCGGGTGCGATCCGGCCCGTCCTGTCCACGTCCTGCCCGATCCTGGTGATGACCATGTCGCGGGCCAGTTCCTGCAGCTCCGCTTCGCTCTCGGGGAAGCGCGCCACGAGCAGGCGGATCGAATTCGTCCCAAGGTCGATCGCGGCCACCCTTCGGCCCGGCTTCTCGTAGTGGATCGGCCCATGTTCCTCGAGCCGCTCGGCCACCCAGGCCCCGACGGGGTCGGCCCCCCCGGCCAGGTGGTAGGCGTAGTGCGCGTGCAGGCACTTCACGCCCCGGGCCGCGCCGCCGACTCCACCCCAAGCTTTCGCCCCCGGATGGAGGCGCTCCCGTTCGTTCGCATACTCCTCGTGGGCTCGACGGAGGGCGATCCGGAAGTCCGGGTCGACTTCGGCTCGATGGGAGAGGCGCTTGATCCAGCCGTCGGACTCGAGGCGCGAGACCGCGGCGACGGCCTCGGGGCACGTCAGCCAGTACAGGGTGGGGAACGGTTGGCCCTCGGCATCGACCGGACGATTGCGGATCACCAACGGATGCCCAGCCCCGCATCGAGCAACCACGGTGAACGGGATGGACGGCTCCCGCCCGAGCTGGGCGGCAACGGCCGTGCGATCGGCGTGGCTGGCTATTTCCGCTTGTTCTCCACGAGAGGGCCCTCAGCCTGCGGCTGAGGGCGGCATGCTAACCCAAGGGCCTTTGCCCGAAGGTTAGCCGGTGATGGTCTCGGCACAGGTCACCCCGGTCTGGCACCAATTCGTGCCATCCCATAGCCAGGTGTCATTGAAGAAGCTCGGCCCTCGAGTTGCTCCCCCAAAGAGTACGACCCGTCCGTTCGACGTTGAGGGGTCCCAGGCCAGCCCGACACAACAACGCCGGGGTGGCGGCGTGGTGGGGCTGGCCCTTCTCCATCTCCCCGAGCCCAACAGCCAGGTTGCGTTCAAAACGGTGACGAGCGGTGCTTGTGTCCTGGAGAAGCAGTCGCCGGCGCAGCCTCCGAACATCACGATCTGCCCGTTGATCTCGTCATACGCGGTTCGATGCTGAGTCCGAGCCTTGGGGGAGTTGACGCGGGCCAGCTTGACCCAACTGTCATCAGCGTTGTCCCAATACCATGTCTCGCCTACCAGAACTGTGTTGCCCTTGCCACCGTACAGAATCAACTGTGATCTTCTCTCGCTGTAGGCGATCGCCGGAGAGCCGCGATTGGACGGGCGAGTAGTGCCAGGCTTACATCCGCTACACCGCCTCGTCCAAGCATCGTCTGCCGCGTCCCACGTCCACGTGTCGCCGCACGCCCCAGACCGGTGGCCACCACACGTGCCGAAGCCGCCGAACAAGATCGCAAAGCCGTCGCCGCCGTCCCACGCCAACCCTTCCGAGCGACGAGCGGACGGCTTGCTCTGGTCCGTGGTGCAGCCAGTGCAGGCGAGCGCCCACGTCGTCCCATCCCAGAGCCAGGTATCGTCGAGATTCCCCCGCTGATTCGAGCAGTCTGACCCGGGGGACCCGCCGAACAGCACCAATTTGGGCGGGGTGGAGGTGGCGTCGAGCGTCATTCGGGTGCTGTGGCGGGCACAGGGATGGTTGGGAGGGGTCAGCAGACTCCAGAGTCCCTCGTCCCACACCCACGTGTCCTCCAGGGACCTGCCGGCCCCGTCGGTGCCACAGAACATGACGATTTCCCCGCCGACGCCGTGGTTGGGATCAAAAGCGAAAGCCATGCAGCACCGGGCACAGGGAAGGCCTGGACCATCCGTACAGGCGTCGACCGGCTGAAGTGCCTTCGATGTGGTCCCGTCAGCCATAGGGCGTGTGGCAAAGCCAGAGACAAGAATCTGAACTGCCAGGAGAACCGGCAGGATCCGGGCGGCCACTGCCGGGCGAAAGGCGTGGCTGGCTATTTCCGTTTGTTCTCGACGGAGCGCTTGAAATCGACCTGGCGCTCCTCGGATTGCCGCATGAACCGCTTGAGCTTCTGCTCGAACTCGGGGTCCCGGCCCGACCTGCGGTCGATCCGCGGCGCGGGGTCCTGCAGAGCCTTGATCGAGAGGTCGATCTTGCCGTCTTCCTTGATGGCCACGACCTTCGCCTGCACCCGGTCGTTCAGGTGGAGGTGGTCCTCGACGTTCCGGACATAGTTCCGGTCGATCTCCGAGATGTGGACGAGGCCGA
>VAYC01000095.1 GCA_005885025.1 Actinomycetota bacterium
GATCCGTCTCATTTGTCTTCCCTCCGTGAAGGTGGGGGTGGCAGACAGAGCCAGATCCATTGGACGTGGCCCATCTGGGGGACAATCCATTCCCCCAAGCGACTGAGCTTCTCGGACTAGTCAAGGCACGCTTTCGCTACGGCTATCTCATCCAGCGGGCCCTGCTCGGATGTGCCCGACAACGCTTTCCCTCCCAAGGTCCCCCCTTCGGTCCGAGGTATCACCCGTGCATTCGACACCGGGCTCAGGGGGGTTCGGACTTTCGATCGACGATGGTTCGCAGCCCTCGAGGTGGGTCGCGACGTACTGACTCAGGATTACCGAGATGCCGCCTGGACCAGTTCTTGCGTCAAGGCGTCACGGTGATGGTCACTGGGAGCGAATAGCCCGAAGCGAATCCGTTATTGGTGTTGCGGAGCCGTGCTTGGAACTGGTACGTGCCCACGCCGGCGTCGGCGGTGAACGTGGCGAACTTCACGGTTTGGTTCGTCTTCCAGTCGACGAACCCGCTTCCGTTCGGCCGGGAGATCTGCACGTCGAAGACGTACCCGACCGGGGCGAACGCGGCCGACCATGTGACCGTGAAGACGGTCGCCAGCGGGCCGGACGAGGGGACAACGGTCGTCGGTACCTTGACCGTCGCGGTCATTTGCGGGTGGATAGTGCAGACGACCGGATAACTACCCGCGGCTTGGAATTGAAACACGTACGAGCTCCCGGCAGATTTCGTCCCGGAATCGAACAGGCCCATCCCGGAGTTGTCGGTGGCTGTGTGATCGCTGGGACCGGTGAAGGCCCAGAGCACAGCCCCACCCTGCTTGGGTTTCACTACAGCGGGTGAGAAGGTGAAGTCCGCCACGTTCACAACGGCGGACACCGTCTCCCAATCGGGAGCCGTGTCGTCGGCGGCGAGATTGTTGGAGAGGTTGGTCTGCCCACTGCCATTCAGGGCACTCATCACATAGATCTCGTTGATGCACGTTCCGCCGGCTTCGCACCCGGGCTGGTTCGGGTCGTCGCGGTCGCTCTCGAACACGATGGACTGGCCATTGGGCGACCAGGCAGGATGCGAATCATCAAAGGTGTTGGTCGTGAGTCGCACCTGGTTCGCCCCGGTCGAGGACATCTCGTAAATCTCGTGGATGTTGGTCGGCCCGCCCGCCGTGGCGGGTGGGTTGTTCGGATTGCAGGGCGCGAATGCGGACGCCTCGAGATCCGGGGTGCCGATCGGACCCCAGAAGGTGGAGGTGACGAGCGAGCCACCGACCGATGTGAGTTGACCGATATCGGTCGTCGTCTCGCCGGGCGTCAAGGCCGTGCCTCCCTGCCCGATAAACTGATTCCCCGGGAACTTCATGATCTGGCCCGTGGTGTCCATGGCCACGAAGAACCCGCTCGACGAGGTGCCGTAGTTGCAGGGCGTGGGTGGCACGAACAGCGCCTGCTCCACGGAGCTCCATGAGGCCGCGGCGCTCGACGTCACGGTGGGGGGCGGAGTGATCGCGTAGATCGTGTTGTCGAATTTCGACGCGGCGAGCAGGTCGCCGCCGTACGGCGAGAAGGACAGCGGGGCGACCTCGGAGCCCTCGAGCTCGGAGGTCACACCCGAGAGGTCGGCGATCAGAGTCGAGGCCCCCGTCGAGTCAATGGTGTAGACAGTTGAGTTCTGTCCGCCCACGAGGATCATCTTGTAGCCGAACGTCCCGACTTGATCGAAAGTGAGGAAGTTGTTGGAGTTGGAGAGGTCCGTGATGGTAGCGAAGGTGGTCACCGTCCCGTTGGGACTGATCTGCAGGATGTCCTTGCGGACGGTGACGTATACGTAGCCGGCGGGGAAGCCGCCCAGCCCCGGCGAGACTGCGAGGTATCGCTCGAGTTGCGCATTGCCGGTGGGCGGCAGGGTGGCAAAAATGCTCACCGCGCCCGAGCTGCTCACCGAGAGCACCTGGTCTTTGGTTTCCTGCGTGACCAGCATCGCGGTGTCCGTGAACCCGATGGACACCGGGCGGCTGACCGACGCGAACATCATTGGCCCGGGGATGGGGTCGTCCCGGCGGGACTCGAAGACCAGGTTCTTGTTGTCTGGAGCCCAGCTGGGGTTGCTGTCGGTCCCTGTGTGGGTGATCTGCGTCAGCTGGGTTCCAGTCTTCAGGATCGTGTAGATGTTCGTTTCCCCGAGCCCCTGGCGGTTCGTGCTGTCGAACGCGAGCGTCAAGCCACCCGGGGACCATGACGGGTTGGCATCGAAGAACGTCGGAGTGTTGGGGGTGAGGTCTTGGAGGACTCCGCCGTTCCAATGAACCGCGTAGATGTCGCTGTCGGTGCCGCTCTGGCCGGCGAAGGCGATCAGCATCCCATTGGGAGCCCACACCGGGTGCGTCTCCGTGATGGCGTTGTTGGTGATCCGCTTCTGCATCGTCCCGTCGATGGCCATCGTGTACAGCTCGTTCGTGCCGTCACGCGTGCTCACGAAGACGACCTTGGTCCCGTCAGCCGAGACGCTGGGATCGAAGTTCTCGCCCAGCGACGTGAGCGCGGTTTGGCCGGCGCCGCTCGGCTGCATGACGTAGACCTGCCGGGTGCCCGTGCGGTTGCTGGTGAACACCATGAGGCCGTTCGCGCCAGCGGCAACGGCCTCGGCGCGGACCGGCGGAAGTGCAAGGAGACCGGCGAAGACGAGGGTCGCGGTCAGAGCGGCCGAGGCGAGCTTCGGCATTCTCATGGGGGCTCCCCTTCTCACTGGGGGTTTGCAGGCGCAGAGTGTAGCCAACTGGGGCCTCGGATCGGAACGCCAGAACGAAATTCGGCCGGATGACGCGAATCGAAGGGAAGACAAGAACGATGGGGGGTTACCAAAGCCCCTGGCTCTCGTGATGCCGATCCCGACCGAAGTACCTAGCTCGGAGGCGCTCGCCGGCCCAGATGACCGATTTCTGGCGGAATCGCTTATGCCGAGGGCACGCAAGCACCGACGGATTATGCATGCCAAACCGACGAGCGTGCTTCACGAGAGCGCGAGTTCACGCACGACTCGGACCGATCTTCGCCGCGGTGGCGATCGCCATGGTTGGACTCTGGACTGCCCAACCATCGAGGGCCGACGTAGGCGACATCGGCTGGACCTCGGTGTGCAACCTCAGCCATTCGCTGATGGATGACCCCATCGTCTACCCCGGTCAGCCCGGGGTGAGCCACCTGCACGACTTCTACGGCAACACCACCACGAACGCGGACAGCACGATCCCCTCGCTCCTCGCCGGCACGACCTCGTGCGTGAACCCGGGAGAGACAGCTGCCTACTGGGTGCCGGCACTCATGTACAACGACGTGTTGAAGACCTCGCCGTCGGCCACCATCTACTACCGGAGCACCACCGTCCCGGTGAGCGCCATCAAGCCGATCCCCCCGGGGCTCGTCATGATCGCCGGGGACTCGCACGCCACCGGGGACCAGCCCCTCGACATCATCGGCTGGACCTGTGGGAATGGGCTCTCCTACCCCGAGGCCCCCATCTGCGGCGCCACGACCGACCTGCAGCTGCACATCATCTTCCCCAGCTGCTGGGACGGGGTGCATCTGGACACGGCCGACCACAAGTCCCACATGGCCTACCCGGACCTCAAGGCCCTCACCTGCCCAGCGGATCATCCCGTCTCGGTGCCCAGGATCATGATCATCCTGCACTACGTGGGGGTCCACGACGGCACCAAGGTCATGCTCATGAGCGGCCCTACCTACACCGCGCATGCCGACTTCATGAACGCCTGGGATCCCGCCACCATGGCCAACCTCACCACCACGTGCGTCAACGCCGGGGTCAACTGCAAGGTTGCGGACAACGTCGGACCCCACATGACCTTCGACCAGAAGCCCGCCAATCCCACCGGCTCGCGATCCGCCACGTTCGCTTTTCACCCGGACGAGCCCACCGCCGGAGCCACCACCTGCAAGTTGGATTCTCGACCGGCAGTGAACTGCTCGAGCGACACCTTCAAGATCACCAACCTGTCCACTGGAAGTCATACCCTGTCGATCACGGCAACCGACTTTGTCGGGAACGTCGGTGTCACGGCCTACACATGGTTGATCGTGTGAGGCTCTCATTGATGATCGGCGGACCGTCCGGGCAACAGCCCGGACGGTCCGTCCGCAAGAACCCCTAGGTCGTCAGGTAACGGGCCAGGGCGAACTGGAATCCACCGAAACCTCCGGTGATCCCCACCTCGACGATCTTGCCATCGGACTGAATGGCTGCATCCCGGGCCCCGTCGGTCCCGCCGAAGTCCGTGACGACCCAGCCCCCCACCCCGAAGGTGGTGTCCAACGAGCCGTCGGTGTTGTACCGAACCGTGGCGAAGTCCCCGTCCGAGCCCCCCCCGGCCTCGCCGACGTGGCCGGCCAGGATGATCTTGCCATCGCGCTGCAACACGATCGTGCGGGCGTGCTCTCCGTCGGTGCCCCCGGTGTAGTCCGTCGTCACGAGCCCACCGGTTCCGAACGTGGGATCGAGCGAGCCGTTCGGCAGGTACCTGGCCATGGCGAAGTCGGCCTTGTCGCCAAGCTCCGGCTCCTCGCCGAACAAACCGCCGCCGCCAGTCCCGGAGTACCCCGCGCAGATGATCTTGCCGTCCCGCTGGAGGGCGACCGCCCGGCAGACGTCCAGGTAACCAAAATCGGTGATCACGACCCCTCCCGTACCGAAGGAGGCGTCGAGGGACCCGTCGGTGTTGTACCGGACCAGCGCGAAGTTGTAGTTGGAGTAGCCGACGACGACGATCTTGCCGTCGCGCTGGATGACCAGGCCTCGACCAAGATCGTTGCCGCCGAGCTCGGTGATCACCTTTCCTCCGGTGCCGAACGAGGTGTCCAGCGACCCGTCGGCGTTGTATCGCGCGATGATGAAGTCCGCCTTCGGAAGCAGGGTGAACCCGGCGGCCACGATCTTGCCGTCCTTCTGGACGGCTACGCCGCGCGCCACGTCGTTCCCCCCGAAGTCCGTGAGGACGTACCCGCCCGTGCCGAACGACGTGTCCAGGGACCCGTCGGTGTTGTACCGAACCACAGCGAGGTCCTGATTGGGGCCCCCATCCCCGGCAGCCAGGATCTTTCTGTCGCGCTGGATGGCCACGTCTCGCGCGAAGTCCTCGCCTCCCAGGTCGGTGAACACCTGTCCCGCGTCCCCGAAGGAGGGGTCGGGCGTGCCATCGAGCCGGTAGC
Organism: Actinomycetota bacterium; assembly: GCA_005885025.1. Classification (GTDB taxonomy): domain Bacteria; phylum Actinomycetota; class UBA4738; order UBA4738; family UBA4738; genus AC-52. Next base: position 5,218 of record VAYC01000095.1, read on the forward strand.
GGAGGACCGCGATATCGCGCGTCGTGTCAACGGTTCCGTCGTAGCCGACGGCGACGATCTGGCAGCATCCCTCCATCGCGATGGCCATCCCCCAGCCATGATTGGGGAACGTCGTGACGACCGTTCCGTCACCTCCGAAGGAGGGATCCAGATCGCCCGGCGCGGCCTGGGCCGGCGCCGCCGAGACGGTGATGAACGCCACCACGGCGACCACACTGATCCCAAGGGTGAGCCTGCGATACGAGCGG
>VAYC01000096.1 GCA_005885025.1 Actinomycetota bacterium
GTCGATTCGTCTTCCCCCCAAAGGAATAATCGGAGGCGGAAAAGCTGCTCCGCCTCGCGGGAGGTCGCCCCTCGTCGGGGCCGTGCGGTAGGCTTCGGCACCGCGCCCCCACGCGGGCAATGGAGGTCGTGCGTGATCGAGGTCGTCCAGCAGGCGGTGGAGGCCGCCCGCAAGGCGGGGGCCGACTATGCCGACGCCCGGTTCGGCTCCGATGAGTCCGAGTCCCTGACGGTCCGCAACCAGGAGATGGAAGGGATCGATCGGTCTTACTCCCAGGGCATCGGGATCAGGGTCCTGGCCGGAGGCTACTGGGGGTTCGCGGCGACGGCCCGCCCGACGGAGGAGGAGATCGAGAGGATCGCTGGCCTCGCGGTGGCCATCGCCCGGGCGGCTTCGCGCCTGCCCATGGAGCCCATCCGCCTGGCGGAGGTGGAGCCGATCCATTCGCCACACCTCTTGACGAGAAGGTGGCCCTCCTCATGGAGGCCAGCCGTCGGCTGCAGGGCGTGGACGGGGTGGCCTTCGGGGAGGCCTCGTTGGACTTTTTCCGGCGCCACACGGTCTTCGCCTCGAGTGAGGGCGCGGCCATTGACCAGACCATCGTGCACTCCGGCGGCGGGATCGAAGCCACGGCGATCCGCGACGGAGAGGTTCAGCGCCGCTCGTTCCCGAACTCCTTCCGGGGACACCTCCGGGCCGCCGGCTACGAGCACATCCGGACCCTTCGCCTGGTGGAGGAGGCAGAGCGGACGGGGCGAGAAGCGGTCGAGCTCCTCTCCGCGAAGGACTGCCCGAGCGAGGTGACCACGCTGGTCCTCGACAGCAACCAGGTCATCATGCAGGTGCACGAGTCCGTGGGGCATCCCCTGGAGCTCGACCGAGTGCTCAAGATGGAGGAGGCCTTCGCCGGCACGTCGTTCGTGTCGCCCGAGGACCGGGGGAAGCTGCATTACGGGAGCGACCTCGTGAACATCACCGGTGACGCCACCATCCCCGGTGGGCTCGGAAGCTTCGCCTTCGATGACGAAGGTGTGCCGGCCCAGCGGATCCCCCTCATCGAGCGAGGAGTCTTCCAGCAGTTCCTCTCGAGCCGGGAGACGGCGCCCGTGGTGGGCGGACGATCGACGGGCGCCATGAGAGCCGACGGGTGGGAGAACCTCCCGCTCATCCGCATGACCAACATCAACCTCGAGCCGGGCGAGGGAACTCTCGCCGAGATACTGGGCGACACGAAGGACGGCATCTTCATGACCACGAACACGTCGTGGTCGATCGACGACAAACGCGTGAACTTCCAGTTCGGATGCGAGGTGGCCCACCGGATCAAGGACGGCAAGCTCACCGACCTCTACCGGAACCCCAACTACGCTGGGATCACCACTCAGTTCTGGGGGTCCTGCGACGCGGTGGGCGGGGCCGAGGAGTGGGTGCTGTGGGGCACGCCGAACTGCGGGAAGGGGCAGCCAGGGCAGACGGCCCGCGTCGGCCACGGTGCGCCCCCAGCGCGGTTCCGGAACGTCCAGGTCGGAGTGCGCTGAAGTGGCGGACCTCATCGGCCCCGAGGACGTCCGGGCGATCGCCGATTCGGCTCTCGACCTCCCCGGAGCTGACGCCGTCGAGGTGCTGTTGATGCACGGGTGGGGAGGCCTGACCCGCTTTGCCAAGTCCTCCATCCATCAGAGCACGTGGCGGGAGGACACCGGGCTGCGAGTGAGGGTAGTGACCGGCGGCAGAACAGGGGTGGCGGCCACCAACGACTTCACCAAGGACGGGGCTCGTTCGGCGGCGGCGAGCGCCCTGGAGATGGCCAGAGTGGCGGTCCCCGATCCAATGTTCCCCGGCCTGGCCCCGCCCGCGAAGGTCCCGGACCGGCCCGGGGCCTACGATCCCGCGACAGCCGAGACGACCCCGGAGCAGCGGGCAGACGGGGTTGCGGCGCTGATCGGTCAGCTCGGGAAGGGGTTTCGTGGAGCCGGAGCGTTCGAGACCGGCGCGATCGAGGTGGCCCTGGCCAATTCCGAAGGCCAGTTCTGCTACGCGCCCTACACGCAGACCGCCCTTTCCACCGTGGTCTCCGGCGGGGACGGAGGCGCCGGGACGGCCGAGCAGGCCACGGCGCGCGTGGACGAGATCGACCCGGAGACCGTCGGGCGCCGGGCTTTCCGTAAGGCCCGAGACAGCCAGAATCCCCGCGACCTCGAGCCTGGACGGTACGAGGTGGTGCTGGAGCCGATGGCCGTGGACACCCTGGTGGCCTTCCTCTCTTATATGGGTTTCGGGGGCCGGGCCATCGTGGAAGGCCGGTCACCCTTCTCCGGCAAGGAGGGCCAGCGCGTCTGCGCCGAGTCGATCCATATCCACGACGACGCCCTCTCCGCGGAGACCATCGGGATCCCGTTCGACTTCGAGGGCACCCCGAAGCGCCGGGTGTCTCTCATCGACGGGGGCGTGTTCCGTTCCGGCGTGCACGACAGGCGGAGCGCCAAGATGGCCGGCACCGAGTCCACCGGCCACGCGCTGCCGCCTCCCAACCCCGAAGGCCCGTTCCCTCTGAACCTGTTCCTGCAGACAGGGAACAGCTCGGTCGAGGAGATGGTGTCGGCCACGAAGCGAGGACTGCTGATCACCCGCTTCCACTACTCGAACATCGTGCACCCGATCGAGACCGTGATCACCGGCATGACCAGGGACGGCACGTGGCTCATCGAGGACGGCAAGGTTCGGCATCCCGTAAAGAACCTCCGCTTCACCCAATCGATCCTGGAGGCTCTGTCGAAGGTGGAGATGATCGGCCGCGAATCGCAGCTCGCCAGCGAGTTCTTCTTCGCGGCCTCCCGGGTTCCCGCCCTGAAGATCTCGAGCTTCAACTTCACCAGCGGGAGCGATCACTAGAACGAACGAAGGGGCCGGCTCTTCGCCGGCCCCTTCGTTCTCATGTCCAGGCCCGGGAGGCCTGATGGTAGCGGTCTAGCCAGTCGCGAAGTAGATGTCCTCGTCTACCGCAGTACCTCCCCTGCTTCGCGTATCGGCCCAGACCACGTACGGCAGGCCCTTGCTGTCCACGGTCACCCACATGTAGTCGCCGATGAACCCGGCCTGGACGGGGTTGTTCGCGACGACCAGGTTCGGCATGGACGACGTGGTGAGACGCGTGTACGTGATCGTCTTGGAGCCTCGGGGCTGGTTGACCCGGGCCAGGGTGATGTCGTTGCAACCCGTGAATTCGCAGTTGCCGTACTTCCGGTCGTAGTACGCGATCCACAGGTCATTGCCGGCGCCCGTCACGGCGCCCCACGGCTGCCACTGGGCCGTCTCGCCACCGTTGGCTGTGACGAGGAACGGACCCTCCCACGACGCGCCCCCGTCGGTGGAAAAGGAGTAGAACACGTCGACGTTGCACGGAGGGTCAGCCGTTGCGTAGTCCAGCGTGTCACATGGCGGCCCGATGTTCCGCCCATCGGCAAACACGAAGTACAAGCGGCCAGAGCTGTCCGCCGAGATCGACCCCCAGGCGAAGTCGCCGATCCGGTATCCGTTGGGCGGGATGCACTGCCTCCCCGCCGGGCAACCCGTCACAGGGTCGAACACCGAATTGAAGGGTTCCGCTGCGATGTCATCGCTGATCTTCTTCGGACCCTTCCAACTCGATTGCTGACTGCAATCCGATCCGGGCAGACACTTCACCACCATGTACTGGTTGATCGGGAAGGTCGGCGTGTTGCCGTTGTTGAACGCCACGTACACCGTGCCGTCCGGGCCGACAACGGGCTGGCCACCCTGGTCCTGGTCGCATGCGTTCGGGTCGGACTCGCCGCTGAAGGCGGTGCAGAACTGGGTGTTCGACCCGCTGATCTCGATGCCCGCGGACCACGTGAAGCCGCCGTCGGTCGACTGGCTGAAGTAGATGGGACTATGGGCCCCGACGCCTTCTCCGGTGCAGAAGTCGAAGCGCGTCCACACCATGTACACGTTGTCGGCTTTGGGGCTGCCCTTGTTGGCGTCTGCCGTCATCAGTTCCTTGTCGTTCGCGACGCACCCTGTTGGGTCGGAGTCGGCAGCCACGACGCCCATCGGAGTGTCCTTGTACTGGTGAAACGGATCGGACTGGTCGGGGTCGTGGTAGAAGGCGCCGTTGATCCCCGCATCCGAGCGGGCCACCAGGACCGCGCTGTTCACACCGTCGAGGCTGAGCGAGAGCCCACCGAGGAAGGCGTTGCCCTTGGAGTCGAAAGTGACCGTTGGGTCGCTGCAGAAGTCGCCGCTCCGAAAGTCGTCGAAGGTGAACTGGAAGAACGGGTCGACCGCGTCTCCCCAATGCACCCCACCGTCGAAGGACCAGTCGAACCCACAGTGGTTGTACCCGATCCGGCTGTCGTTCTGCGAGGCGATCAGGTTCCTCCGATTGGTCGGATTGACGGCGATCGCTTGTTCGGCCTGCCGGCGCAGGCTGCAGTCCTGGTTCACCCGCGTGTTGTTGCCACCCAGTCCGCCCGTGAAGGTGTGGGCGCACCCCTCGGTGTTGGTGGAACCGATCCTGACTGGGGCCACGCGAGCCTTGGACTGGGCCGCGCGCTTGGCGGTGATGCCGGTCGCCTGGAGATAGGTGTCCATGACGCCCGAGGAGACCGGCTGCGCCCACTTGGGCCTCTTCGCCTTGCCCAACTCGTAGTTCAGCTCTGCCTGGATCACCTTGCTCTTGATGGTCACGCCCGGGATCGCGGGCTGGGACTGACCAAGGAACATGAACGCGGCGACCAGTACCGGGACCAGCGCCGGCCCCAGCAGGAGACGGGTCTTCGATCTCGACATATTGCCCCTTTCATTGGATGACGACGGTTCCCGGCGAACGGGACAGGGGTTCGACCACCTCCCTCCTCCGAACGCGTGCGGGCAGACATTCAACGCTGGGCCCTGATTGATGTCAAACGAGTACGGCGAATTCCCACCTTGCAGGCGGAGGGCCGTTACAGTGCGCCGCGATGCTGGTGGCGATCTCGCTGTTGGTGGCCGGGGCCGCCGTCCTCACCGTCGGGGCTGAGGCCGCCATCCGGGGTGCCGGCAGGCTGGCCAAGGCTCGCCGGATCTCACCCTTCCTCCTGGGAGCCCTTCTATTCGGGGTCGACGTGGAATCGGTCGGGGCCGCGTTGATCGCGGCCGGGCGGGGACAAACCGCCCTCGCCGCCGGCGAGGCCTTCGGGACTGTGGTCTTCCTGTTCTCAGCGGCGTTCGGCGTTGCCCTGCTGCTCTCCCCCCGGCCCATCGAATCACCCAGCATACAAATGGTCCTGTTGCCGGCCGTGACCCTCCTGGCAGGGGCGGCGGCGCTCGCCGACCGCGTGGTCAGCAGGCCCGAGGGAGGGGCGCTGATCGGGGCCTACGGCATCTATCTCGGCATCGTGATCGTCGACGGCCGGGGCGCCCAGGCCCGGGCCGAGGAGATCGTCAGAGAGGCAGAAGAAGGACCGCGTGTTCCTTCGCTGGTCCTCCTCGTGGGCGGCTTGGCGCTGGTGTACGCGGGGGCCAGCGTCCTGGTGAATGGGGGCGTGCGCCTCTTGTCCATGAGCGGGCTGGCTGCGGGGTTCGTCGGCGCCGCGATCATCGGAGCGCTGGCAAGCCTTGACGAGGTCTTCCTGGAGGTCCTCCCGGTGCGCAGGGGGATTCCCGAACTCGCTACCGGCAACCTCCTCGGAACGGTGGCGGCGTTCTCAACGGGCGTGCTCGGCCTAGCCGCTTTGGTCCGCCCCTTGGAGGTGGAACCGCCTTTCTCGCCGCGGCTGCCCTGTATACGGTGGTGGCGACGACCTTCCTGGCACGCGGCCGCGCCGGCAAGGTCGTGGGAGTGGCAATCCTCGCCCTGTACGGGCTGTGGCTCGGCTTCGCCTCCCGGCTGTGAGGCTCGCCGGCTAGTTCTCGCTTGCTTCCCGCAGGGGGTCTCGGGGATGCTGCAGCGAGCCGAGCTGCACCACATCCCGCCGGAAGAACAGCGCCACCGTCCAGTCCAGCACGACCCTGACCTTTCGGTTCGCGGTCGGAATCCGCGACAGATGGTAGGTCCGGTGCAGGAACCAGGCGGGAAACCCCCGAAGCCGTATCCGCATGACCCGCGCCACTCCCTTGTAGCGCCCCAACGAGACCAAGGCCCCGAGCTGCCGATAGCGGAAGGGCTGGGGTTCGCCGCCTCTGAGTGTGGCCACCACGTTGCGGGCCAGCTGCTTGGCCTGGCGCAGGGCATGCTGCGCGGTGGGCGGAGTCACGCCGCCAGTGGTGATGTCGGGCACCGAGGCGCAATCACCGGCAGCCCACGCGTCCAGGACATCGCGCACTCGCAGGAACTCGTCGGCCAGCACGCGGCCCCGCTCGTCCAGAGGAAATCCCATTCGGGCCACCGCCGGATGGGCCCGAACCCCGGTCGTCCACACGAGGGTGTCCGCCTCGAAGCTCTCACCGGTGGAGAGGACCATGCGCCCTCCTTCCGCCGACTCGAGCTTCGTCCGGAGGTGCACCTCGATGTCGCGGCGCTGCAGTCTCTGGACGGCATACTCCCCGAGGTCCGACCCGATCTCGGGGAGGATCCCGTCGGCAGCCTCCACCAGGACCCATCGCATGTCCTGACGCCGAACGCTTCGATAGTAGCGGCAGGCATCGCGGGCCAGATCCTCCAGTTCGGCCAGCGCCTCCACGCCGGCATAACCGCCTCCCACGAACAGGAACGTCAGGGCCCGCCGACGTAGGTTCGAGTCGTCCGTGGACTCGGCCACGTCCATCCTCGAAAGCACCTGATTGCGAAGGAAGATCGCTTCCGTGACGGTCTTGAAGCCGACTGCTCGCTCGGCGAGGCCGGGCACCGGGAGGACCCTCGACACGGATCCGGGGCCGACCACCACGACGTCGTATGACAGCTCATACGCGTGTCCTTCGGTGGGGGCGACCGTGGCCGTCCGGCGGGCATGGTCCAAGCCCTGCACCGTCCCCGTGATGAGTCGCACCCGCTTGAGCACCGTCCGCAGCGGCACCACCACATGGCGGGGCTCGATCAAGCCCGAGGCCGCTTCGGGAAGAAAGGGTTGATACGTCATGAAGGAGTGGGGGTTGACCAGAAGGAGGTCGGCCTCGTCCCTGCGCAGCCGTCGTTGAAGGCCGAGCGCCGCGTACAGGCCGACATACCCTCCGCCCACGATCAGGATCCGGGTGGGTGCGCGCCCTCCTCTGGCCACGATCGAAGTCTAGAGAAGGCCCGGTTGCGAGCCGGCCGCGCAACTCGACACCATTGCCCTATGCGTTCCACACCCCCACGGCCGGGGCGGCCCAGTGCCCCTCCTGAGGCGGACATCCGAGCCATGTTCGATTCCGTGGCCCGCCGCTACGACGTGGTGAACGCACTTCTCTCGTTCGGCCTGGACCGGAGGTGGCGGCGAGCCGTCGCCCGGAGCTTGGCCGTGCGGCCCGGGGACATCGTGCTTGATCTGGGGTGCGGAACCGGCGGGCTCGGGCGGCTCCTGGCCGGGCGATGCGAGGTTGTCGGGCTTGATCTCAGTGTGGAGATGCTGAAGGTGGCCCGGCGACGGGGTCCGGCAGGGGCGTTCGTTCAGGCC
>VAYC01000097.1 GCA_005885025.1 Actinomycetota bacterium
AAGAGACGTTCGACATCGTGTACTCGTTCGGCGTGCTGCACCACACGCCGGACATCGAGAAGGCGGTGGCCGAGGTGCGCCGGGTCCTCAAACCGGGCGGGACGGCGCACGTGATGCTGTACCACCGAGACTCGCTGGTCAACCTCGTCCACCGGCTGCTGCGGCTGCCATACGAGTCACCGCGGAACAGGAAGGACGACTGCCCGGTCGTCTACACGTTCAGCCGGCGCGGCGCACGGAAGCTGTTCTCGGAGTTCTCGTACGTATCGGTCCGGGCCGAATACCCCTTCACGTTCGGCTTCGGTCCGCTGCTCGGCACCCAGTCGCCGCTCTGGCTCCGGCGCGCACTCGGCCGGGCGATCGGCTGGCATCTCATGATCACCGCGGTGCGCTGACCGCGGGCAACGGGCGGTCGAATCCGAAGGTCGACCCAGCGCGATCGGCTCGTCCCCTAGAATGAGGCCCGTGACAGCGTCCGAACGGGAACCCGATGTCTCCGTCGTCCTGCCCGTCTACAACGAGCGGGGCCACCTCGCCCGGGAGATCGCCCGAATCCGAGGGGCACTCGAGTCCTCATCGATCTCGTTCGAGATCATCGTGGTCGACGACGGCTCCACCGATGGTTCGAGCGATGTGGCTCGCCAGATCGACGGCATCCGGCTGATCCAGTTCGCCCGCAATCGGGGAACGGGCGCGGCGCGCAAGGCGGGCAGCCGGGCCGCTCGGGGACGCATCGTGGTGTGGACCGACGTGGACATGACGTATCCGAACGACGAGATCCCCCGCTTGATCAAGGAGCTGGAGGGCTACGACCAGGTCATCGGGGCCCGCACCTCGGAACAGGGGACGGCCAAGGCGCTGCGGGTGCCGGCCAAGTGGTTCGTCCGCAGGCTGGCCAGCTACCTCAGCCAGACGCGGATCCCCGACCTCAATTCGGGGTTCCGGGCATTCCGGCGCGACGTCGGTGCACAGTTCCTTCACCTGCTTCCCGACGGCTTCTCGTGCGTGTCGACGATGACGCTGAGCTTCCTGGCCAACGGCTACTCCGTCAAGCACGTGCCCATCGAGTACCGGCCGCGGGAAGGCCGGTCGAAGTTCCACTGGTGGAGCGACACTCAGCGCTACGTGACCCAGGTTGTTCGGATGATCCTGACCTTCAACCCCCTTCGGGTCTTCATCCCCACCGGGTTGGCGTTGACCTTGCTGGGTACGGGCAAGCTGGCGTTCGACCTCATCACGAAGCACTTCCGCGTCGCAGGGGACACGCTGCTGATCCTCTTCGCCGCGTTCCAGGTCTTCGGCATCGGGCTCCTGGCCGATCTGGTCGTCCGCGTGAACAAGCCACGGGACGAGGTAGATCCTGCTTCGCTCTGACTCTGACATGCGCATGCTGACAATGACCGCTGAGTTCGTCATGATGCTCGCGGCCAGGATCCGCAACTGAACGACGACTCCGATGACCCCGCTGGAACCACCATGCGTGACTCGGACATAGGGCGGGTCCCACCCGCGACCGGGGGGGACGAGGCCTCATCGGATCGAACGCCCGACGTCTCAGCACGGCGGAACCTCGTCCGTTGGGTCGTCGGCATCCTGGCGGTGACGGTCTGCCTGTCGATCGGGTCCCCGTTGGTGGGCATCCGGGTCTTCTTCCCAACGGACCTCCTCAAGACGCATCCACCCTGGAACGCGAACGCCCAGCCCGGGTTCCGCCCCGTGAATCCAAACCTGGGGCCGGCGGTCAGTTCAGGGATGCCAACATGGGCGGACTTTCGCCGAGGGGTCCTGAGCGGGCATTTTCCCCTATGGACGCCCTATCCGTCTGGTGGCGTCCCACTGGGTACGCTCCCCTACAGCGGGTTTCTGTCCATCCTGAGCCTTCCGTACCTCATCCTGCCCCTGTGGTACGCACCCGCTGCCGCGAAGCTGCTGGAAATGGCGACGGCAGCCGGCTTCACCTACCTGTTCCTCCGGCGTCTCGGAATGGGGAGGGTCGCCTCGCTCGTCGGCGGGCTGATCTACGTGAACTCGGGGTTTCAGGTCGTGTGGACTCCGTTCCCGCAGACCCAGGTGGGGGCACTGATCCCGGTGCTCTTTTGGGCGGCCGAGGTCGCGGTGGCCCGCAGGTCGGCCCGCGGCGTGGTTCCGCTGGTCATCGCGACGGCGCTCATCCTCCTCCAGGGGTTCCCCGCGTTGGCCATCTTCGCGCTGGTTGCAGCCGGGCTCTATGTGCTCACCCGCATCGCCGCTTCGCCCGGCACGAACAGTGCCCGGCTCAAGACGCTGGCCCTCGTCGGCGGGGCGTTCGTGCTCGCGGCCGGGATCGTATCGATCCAATTCCTTCCGTTCGCATCGCAGGCCCGCGGACTCGACCTGAGCTATCGGACGGAGACCCCCGGGACCCACATCCCCCTGCGAGACATGGTGACCCTGGGCATCCCGAATGCCTTCGGATCTCCCGTCGATGGGAACTACTTCGGGCAACGACACTTCGTCCGGACCGGGTACGGGCCAGTCACCTATCACGAGATCCAGAGCTTCATCGGGGCCACGTCACTCGTCCTCATCGTTTTCGCCGCGACGAGGTTGGGGCGCCGTCCCCGAACGGGCAACCGGCTGCCCCGGGGCTCATGGTCCTACCTCTGGTTGGGGTCGGCGCTTACGGCCGTGCTGATCTACGTGGGCGGGCCGCTGCTCGGCATCCTCCAGACGCTTCCAATCTTCAGCTTGAACTACATCGGACGACTGCGTGCTGTCTTCCTCTTCCTCCTGGCGGGTCTCGCCGCCGCCGGCTTCCAAGCCCTGATCGACGACCGGCGCGAGGAGCGAAGGTCGTGGATCCTTCCGCTCCTGGTCGTCGGCGTCGGACTCGCGGTGGGCGCGTTCGGCCTGGCCCGCGCGTGGCAGCTCGCCGGTGAGGTAAGGCAGCGACGCTACCTCCTCGCCCACTCGGCCCTTCCCATCCTTGCCCTCGGCCTGACGGCGGCCGGAGTGGCATTCAGGAAGAGGGTCCGGCTGTCCGGTGTACCTCTGGTGGTGTGGGTGGCCCCACTCCTCATCGCCGCGGAGTCACTCACGTTCGCCTACCCGTACTGGCCTCGGACCTCCAAGGCCGACTTCTACCCGACGACGGCCGCCCACCAGTTCCTCCAACGACACCTGGGCGGCGATCGCCTGGCCGCCGAAGGGCTGGCGTTGTACCCGGGCACCACGACCTTCTATGGGCTGCGCTCCGTCACGGCACACACCTTCGAGGCTTCGACGTGGGCCGACCTGGTGAAGGCGGCTAACGGCGGCGTTCTCAGTCGGATCGTCTTCCCCAAGCTCCAACCCAAGGTAGAAGTCGCGACCTCCCCCGTCCTCGACCAGTTGTCGGTCAGATACTTCGTCGCCGCGCCGACTCACGTGTTCGGGCAAGAGGTGGCCCTCGCATCGCCCACCCGCACCATAGCCCTCGAGGCGCGTTCGGCGATCACCGAAGCGGTCCCCGACCGGAGGATCCGAGGGGTGGTCGTCGGGGTTCGGACCCGGTACGACGGGCAGGACCAGCATGCGGTGCTTGCCGCCCAGGTGCTCGATGCCTCGGGAGCGGTTCTGACCGAGGGCAGCCGTCCCGTGGCCGGGGCGAAGACCGGTCGGTTCGTGATCGCGCTGCCGGAATACGCCGCCAGCGGACAGGGAGTCGGCACGGTGAGAGTCCGCATCTCTCTCCGGGCGAGCGGGGGGCGCCTGATCCTGGCCGCGGACCAGCAGGGCCGCCCCACCCTCTCGCTGGTCGTGCCCCAAGAAGACGGGTTGAAGCTGGTGTTCACCGACGGTGTGCTCATCTACCAGCGAGACTCCGTGCTGCCCAGGATCAGGTGGGCTTCCTCTGCGACGGTGGTGGGCGATCCAGCGAAGCAAGTGGAGCTACTGGCCTACGGCGTCTCCCCCGACACCGTCATCTTGAACGCCGCCGGACCCAGGGCGTCCGGACTCGGAGCGACCCTTCGGGTTCCCCAGGGGTCCGGAGAGCAGATCCGTGTCGACGTCGACGCTCGGGGCGGCGGGTATCTCGTTTTCGCCGACGCCATCCAAAGCGGGTGGCGCGCCTGGGTCGACGGAACGCCGAGCAACCTGTTTCCCGCCGATCACGCTCTGGGAGCAGTCTTCGTGCCAGCAGGCCGGCACGAGGTACGCCTTCAGTACGACCCCGAAGCCTGGCGTCTGGGCGAATTGATCTCTGGACTTTCCGTCCTCGTGCTGCTGGCCTTGGTTTCAATAGGCGGCGGACGTCGGCACGTCGATGCTGGTCGATAGGTTCCAGCGGCGCCCGACGACCATCTGGGTCTCAACCAGCGACGGGCGATGGACCGACCAAGTAGAGGTACCTATGAAAGCCAGGAACCCCCGAAATGTGCCCCATGGCCCGGGCGCTTTCGAGCCAGAGCGCCCGCTCATGCTTAGCCAGATGGGACAGCACGATCCAGATTCGACCGCCACTGGCCGTGTGACCTTCGGCGATGTCGAACGCCTTGGCAATGTCCACTCCGGCGAACCCGGACGCCACGACGATTCGGGATCCTTCGGCGTACCTCACATCAAACGAAACGTCAGCAATGGTCGTGGGCACGAACAGGGGACGATCTAGATCCCAATAGTAGGCGAAAC
>VAYC01000098.1 GCA_005885025.1 Actinomycetota bacterium
GGTCCGCCACGTCGGGGGGACGATAGCAGCGGTAGAGTCTTGGCGATGGATGATCCCAAGGAGCTGTACGAGCAGCGCGATCAGGTCCAGATCGTCGATGTCCGCGAGCCCTACGAGTGGGAGGCCGGCCACATCGAGGAGGCCATCCACATCCCACTCGGCCAGCTCATGGCAGGGGATGAGAAGGGCCAGCTCGACGCGAACCGCCCGGTGATCGTGGTGTGCAAAACGGGAAACCGGAGCGAGCTCGCAGCTTTGATGCTCCAGGCTCGCGGGTATGACGCTCACAACTTGGAGGGCGGGACGGAGCGGTGGGTCACTGCCGGGCTCGCCATCGTGGCCACAGACGGCAGCCCGGGGCGGGTGGCATAGCCCAACATGACTTCAGGGGACGAAGCTCGAAGCTCAGGGATGGTGGACGCGGTGTTCGAGGCTGCCACCGACGCGGCGGACGCGGTTCGAACGTATCTCGCGTCGGATCAGGGGCGACGCCTGCGGCGCGGTGTTGCCACGATGCTCATCGTGGGAGCGCCGCTCGTTTCGGAGCTGCCCGTCATCCGCCGAACCCCCATGGCCCGGGTGCTTCGAGCCGCCGGCGTGGTGGCGCTGGTGGTCAAAGGTGCCGAATGGCTCCGCGATTGGGAGCCGATCCTGGCTTCTGAGGCTCCGACGATCAGCTAGCCGAGAGGCGGGGCGGGCTGATAGCTCCCCGGGAGCGGTGCCCCAGTTTCCGGTGAGTCGATCTCTACGACGTAGCTCTTCATCGGCGACAACACCCCGAGCAGCTCGCCCTGATCGCCCTTTGAGACGTCGAATTGATCGAGGCTGGCCACCAGGTCCTGGACCAGGGCGTCGAACTCTCCGCTGGTAACGCCCATCCCGGCGTGGGTCTCCTTCATGTCCCGCCCCGCATAGGTGCAGGGTCCACCCGCGGCCTCGCAAACCTGGTCGATGAGCATCTTCTTCAGTCGCGGGATATCGCTCCTGGCGAACTTTCCGTTGATCCGTCCGTCCTTCGCGCATCTCGCGACGAAGTCGTCGACGACTGCGGCGATGGCGTTCGTCCCGCCGAGGCGCTCGTACAGAGTTTGAGCCATGGTCCCCTTCCCGTCACCTGGCTGCCAAGGCTATCCAGGACGATCTTGCGGCGCAATCCGGACTTCAGACTGCTCCTCCGCCCGCGATCATGGCGGGCGCCTCCGGTTCGGTCTACGTGTTCAAACCCGAACCACGGGCACGTCCACCAGGTGCTCGGCGATGAACCAGACCTGCAGCTCGTTGGTCCTGAGCACGTCGCTCATGAGCAGGTCATTCGTACCGTCGTCCCTGGTATCCGCGGTCTTCGCGATGGCGTCGCGAACCTTCTCGATGATGATCTCGTGGGCCTCGAGGAGCCTGGACAGCATGGCGGGGACGTCTTCCACCCCGTTGGGCGGCCTGGGGATCGTGGTGACCTCGGCCACGTGGCGGGGATCGGCGATGGCCACGCCGCCGAGGGTCTGGACGCGTTCGGCCATCAGGTCGATGAGCTTCAGTTGCTCGTCGGCGTGCTTGTCCAGGAGCAGATGGAGCTGAAAGAAGGTGGGGCCGCGCACCAGCCAGTGGTGTTTCTTGTACAGGTTGTACAGGATCATCGAGTCGGCCAGGATCTTGTTGAGGAGCTGACAGCTCTCGAGGCGGGAATCGTGCCCGAGCGCGATGGGAAGCAGCCGCATCTCTCCGAACTTCTGGATCTCCACGCCCTTCTGGTGAAAGAGGGGCTGGCTGCCTCGCCGGTCGCGGGTCGTTCGGTCCGTGACGAACGGATCACTGTGCTTGGCATCTGCCATGCCTTCTCCCTTCCTGGGGTGTGTCTCACATGTTCCCCCAAAAGGGCGTTCGGCGCGAAGGCAACGAGGACGGCCATGAATCCTGGAGCGGTCCCTCTTCCCTGTTGATCGAACTCTTGGCAGACTCACAGCCGATTCTCAGCTTCGGATGGTCCACTCGGTCCGTGAGTCAAGGTCGGCGGATAGGAGATGGGAAACCATGGCTTCGTCCAGAGTCTCCGTAAGTCAGGACTCCCCTCCGCGGGAGGATCGCGTGCGAGTCCTCGTCGTCGACGACGAGGCGTACATCACGGATCTGGTGGCCACCGCGCTTCGCTACGAGGGCTTCGAGGCGGTCGCGGCCGGGAGCGGTCGCGAGGCGCTCTCCCTCGTGGAGTCGTTCCGTCCCCAGCTGATCGTTCTGGACGTCATGCTCCCCGACCTGGACGGGTTCGAGGTCCAGCGAAAGCTGGTGGATCGAGGCCGGCGCCTTCCCGTCCTGTTCCTGACGGCCCGCGACGCCACCGAGGACAAGGTTCGCGGCCTGACCATCGGCGGAGATGACTACGTCACGAAGCCCTTCAGCCTGGAAGAGCTGATCGCACGTATCCGTGCGGTCCTGCGCCGGTCCCAAGGCGCCGAGCCCGACGGGGGACGGCTCCGCTTCTCCGACCTCGAGATGGACGAGGACACGCATGAGGTGTGGCGAGCCGGGCAGCCGATCGAGCTGACCGCGACTGAGTTCAACCTCCTGCGGTTCCTGCTCTCCAACCCTCGCCGGGTCCTGTCGAAGAGCCAGATCCTCGACCACGTCTGGAACTACGACTTCGGCGGCGACTCCTCGATCGTGGAGACCTACGTCAGCTACTTGCGAAAGAAGGTCGACATCCCGGAAGAACCTCGATTGATCCACACGGTGCGGGGCGTGGGGTACGTCCTTCGGCTTGCCGCGGAGTGAGCGAATGCCGCTCCGGCTGAAGTTGCTCATCGCGCTCATCGTGTTGGTGTTCGCGGGCTTGGCCGTGTCGAACGTGGTGACCTACACGTCGCTACGATCGTTCCTCCAGAAGCGGGTCGATCAGCAGCTCACCGCCGCCGAGTTCCCCGTGGGCCACAGTCTGACCGAGCAGTCCTTTCCGTCCCCTGGCCCGGGCCCGGATCAGCAATTCCCGGGTGGGACCTATGGGCAGCTCCGAGGCTCTGATGGCTCAGTGCTCAGCGAGAAGAGTTTCATGTACGGAACAACCGCGCCTCCGAAACCATCCCTCCCGCCGACCCTGCCACGGTCGGGAGCACCATCCACTGGGCCGGACATCTTCACGACCAAAGCGGTCTCCGGGTCGACGAGCTACCGGGTGTTGGTCGACCGGGTAACGATCCGGGTCGGCGGCCAGAGTTCGCCGGGAACATTGATCGTGGCGATCCCACTCACAGACCTCGAGGACACCCTTTCGAACCTACGCCGGATCGAGGGGATCGTCTCCCTGGCCGTGCTACTCGGACTGGGCTTCCTCTCCTGGTGGCTGGTACGCCGGGGACTGCGCCCCCTCGAACGAATCGGCGCGACGGCGGGAGCCATTGCCGCTGGAGACCTCAGCCGCCGGGTCGAGCCGGCGGACGATCGGACCGAGATCGGCCGTCTCGGGATCGCCCTGAACGCGATGCTGGCCCAGATCGAGGCGGCCTTCGAGGAGCGGCGGGCCTCCGAGCGGCGACTCCGCCGCTTCGTGGCCGACGCGTCGCATGAGCTTCGGACCCCGTTGACCTCGATCCGGGGGTACGCCGAGCTCTTCCGGCGGGGGGCGGACTCCCGTCCCGAGGACCTGGCGAAGTCGATGCAGCGCATCGAGGCCGAGGCCTCCCGGATGGGCGTGCTGGTGGATGACCTGCTCCTGCTGGCCAGGCTCGATCAGGGGCGGCCGCTCGAGCGGGAGCGGGTCGACCTGGGCCGGATCGCGTCGGATGCAGTGGAGAGCGCCCGAGCCATCGAGCCGGACCGGCCCATCGACCTCTCCGTGAGCGGGCCGATCGAGTTGATGGGCGACGAGGGCAGGCTCCGCCAGGTGCTGGACAACCTCCTGGACAACGTGCGGGTTCACACGCCGCAGGGAACGCCGGTGCAGGTGAAGGTGCAGGCGAACCACCACGAAGCGCTCCTGTCGGTCACCGACGGCGGCCCGGGTCTCTCCCAGGAAGTCGCGGATCGCGTGTTCGAGCGCTTCTACCGAGGCGATCCCGCCCGGTCAAGAGGGACCGGCGGCGTGGGGCTGGGACTCTCCATCGTGTCCGCCATCGTGGACGCGCACGGAGGAAGCGTGACCGCCGCATCGCCGGGTGGGGGTGGGGCCGCGTTCGAAGTCAGGCTGCCGGTTCGCGACGCGGGCGCGGCCGGATCGACCTCCGAACAACCGGACGGGTCGCCTTCCGGCGCGCCACCTCTTTGAATCCTGCCCGGTCATACATCCTCTTGCCGCCGAACCACATGAAGTCCGGGTTGCTCCGTTCGCGCTTGTCGACCGGATAGGCCTCGAGCAACGTGGCGCCCTGGGAACGGGCGTAGCCGATCCCCGCCTCGAGCAGCGCCTCGGAGACGCCGCTGCCCCTGGAACGGGCGTCCACGAAGAAGCACACGATGGACCACACGGGCTTGTCGTCGACCGGTTTCATCACCGGTGAACGCCGGAGCTTGGCGTAATCCTCGCGGGGCCCCAGAGAGATCCACCCGACCGGGCTCCCATCCTGGTAGCCGATGAGGCCGGGGACGATGCCTCGGTCCACCAGCGACTTCATGGCCCTCCGGTTCACCTGACCGACGCCCACGCCACTGCCCCCGGACTTGCGGTAGTACATGCACCAGCAGCCTCGGACGATCGAGGCTCCCGGCCGGCTGAACAGCTCGACCAAGTCCTTCCAGGTCTCCTTCGTGAGAGGGCGAACCTCGAGCTTCATCGCTCGCCAAATCTAGCGAACGGCCGGTTCCACCACGATGTAGTGGTCCACGTGGTCCAAGTCGAGGTGGCCTTCGGAGGCCGACCACTGGATCTGGTCCTGAGTGAATCCCGCGGCGAGCAGCGCAGCGATCGACTTGGTCCGGAAGGCGTCGCCGGGGCTGAAGCGGCCC
>VAYC01000147.1 GCA_005885025.1 Actinomycetota bacterium
GGCGGCGGATCTCCAAGCGGTCCTGGGACCGGGCAGGGTCTCGACCGAGCAGCCGGACCTGGCCGGCATCCGGCGCCAGCACCGTGGCCAGGATCCGCAGCAGCGTGGTCTTGCCCGCCCCGTTGGGGCCGAGCAGCCCCAGGATGCCGGTGTCCACGTCGAGGGAGACACCGCCGAGCGCCCGGGTGTGAAGGAACCGCTTTTCGATCCCCTGTAACCGAACGGTCGGCGGC
>VAYC01000148.1 GCA_005885025.1 Actinomycetota bacterium
TGTCGTTCAAGCCCTCCTCCTCACGTCGAACGCCTCGCGGCGACGGGCCAAGATCAGGATCGACGCCGCGGCGATGATCGCGAACACCGCCTGGGGCGCCGCGCGGAACGCGGCGTACTGCACTGAGGACAGCCGCTCGCTGAGGACCACGGCGGTCGCCCACGCCGCGACCAGAACGCCGGTGACTCGGTGTGGCGACCAGTAGCTCGACAACGCCAGGTTCGCCGTCGAAAGCCCGAGCGAAGGAAGCAGCCATGCAGCCGCCATCCAACCGAGGTGGGGGACCGCCATCGCGGCCAGTCCGACGAACGCCGTCGATGTGACCAGCACGGCGATGGCCCGGATCATGAGCAGGCGGAAGCTTCGCATCGGCGCGGCCAGCCCGATCTCATAGGTGGGATCCACCCTGGGCCCGTACGCCACCGCCACCCCGGCGAGAGGGATCAACGGCGCCACCAAGAGGAACAGCAAGACCCCCATTCCCCCGGCGCTCGCCGCGCCCGCGGCGAAGCCCAGCGCCACGGCCAGAGCCGCGAACCACGAGAGTCGAAGGGAAGGAGTTGCGGCGAGGAGTCGGGCGACGTGGTCGGGAGTGCCGAACAACCCGAGGATCCGCTCGACCACCCCCGTGCGCGCGGGCTCGAGCCGCTCCTCGATGCCCGCCCACATTCCATCGAGACGCGACCGTCCCACGTGATGGGTGATGGTGTCCCGGCACCGCTTGCACCGGAGAAGGTGGGCCTCGATGGAGGACGCGTGAGCCTGGTCGAGCACCCCAAGCGCGTAGGTCTCCATGAGCGCGGAGTCGGCGTGCCAGCTCATGCCAGCTCCTCCCGAAGTTGGGCCCGAGCCCGCATCAGCCGTGTCTTGACCGTGCCTTGCGGGATCCCGAGCAGCCGTGCCGCCTCGCGCGTGGTCAGCCCGTCGAGGACGGTCGCCTGCAACACGGTCCGAAGCTCCGGGGAGAGCCGGTTGAGGGCCCCGGCCAGATCTCCGTGTTCCACACCGAGCAACACCTGTTCCTCGGCGGAGAGCACGGGTTGCGAACGGCCCAGTCGAGCCATCGGGATCCTCCGGCGGGCACCCCACCGCAAACGGTCCACCAGCCGCCGGATGGCGATCCCCCACATCCACGCGGCCACCTCTCCGGTCCCTCGGTAGGCCCGAGGGCTCCGCCACACCGCCACGAATGCGTCCTGCACCGTCTCCTCCACCAGGTTCGGGTCTGCGCACCGCCGAGCCAGCCGAAGCAGCATCCAGGGGGCATGCCGCTCGTACAGGGCCCGAAGGGCCTCCCGGTCGCCGTCGGCCACGGCCGCGAGCAGCGCCAGATCGTCCCGAGCGTCCGCTCCAGGCTGGACCGGCGTTCGGCTCACACCCTTATTGTCGTCAACGAGGCTGCAAGCGGTTCGATCGCCCCGGGCCCGGCAACCTATTCGGAGGGGGCCAGCATCACGATCCTGACTCGGGCTCCTCCGCCTTCCACGTTCTCAGCTGTGGCCTGCCCCCCATGCGCCTGGGCTACCGCGCGCACGATGGCGAGTCCCAGACCCGCTCCCACCTCTCCGTTCTGAGGAGCTGCCGGACCGCGCGCGAAGGGATCGAAGGCCGTCCCGAGGACCGAAGGGGGGAAGCCGCTCCCGGAGTCCAGGACCTCGATCTCGACGACCGACCGCTCGAGGCGAGCGGTGATGGTGATCCTCTTACCGCCTCCGTGCCGGAGGGCGTTGTCGACCAGGTTGGCGACCGCTTGCCGCACCCGCACAGGATCGAAGCGGACTGTCACATCAGGGGCCTGGAGGTCGAGGGCCACCCCCAATGAGCGCGCCCGGCTCTTGAAGGGTTGGTACGCCTCCTGCAGGAGCTCGCGGAGCGGGACCGGCACCCGCTGCACCGGCAGCTTTCCGCCCCTGGTCCGGGCCAGGACGAGGAGATCCTCAGCCAAAGCGACCACCCGATCGGTCTCCTCAGAGGCGGCCCGGAGCGCAGCGACGAGCTCCTCTTCGCTCCTGGGACGAGCCAGCGCGACGTCCAGCTCCACCTTCAGGACGCCGAGGGGAGTCCTCAGCTCGTGGCTCGCGTCGTCCACAAACCGCCGCTCCCGCTCCATGGCTTCCTCCAGCCGCTTCAGCATCCCGTTCAGGGTGGTTGCGAGGCGGTCGAGCTCGTCGCCGGTAGCCGGGACACCAAGTCTCCTGTCTGGCTCGGAGCCCGAGATAGCCTCAGCTTCGCTGCGCATGCGTTCCACGGGCCGGAGCGCCGCTCCGGCGAGCATCCACCCTGCGCACGAGGAGACCGCCAGGGCGACGGGTCCCGCGATGGCCAGAAGGAGGAGCAACCTGCTCAGCGCGTCATTTCGGTCTCCCAGCGTGCTCCCGACCACGACGACCACCGACCTGCCTTCCATCGTGGCCGGCACCGCGAGGAGTCGGGCGGGATCGTCCACTCCGTGAACCCTGCGGGTAAGGAAGCGGGGGCCGGAAAGGCTTCCCAGATCGTCCACCGCAAGAGTCGGCGCCCCGGCAACGCCTCTCGTGGTCTGGATGATGTCTCCCGAGGCCGACAGGACCTGGGCGAAGGCCTCATCCGGATCCATGACGCTCCCCACCGTCGGGCCGTTCGAGGCATCGAATTCCGGAAGAGCGGAGACGATCGCCTGGGCTCGGGCCCGCAACTCGAAGTCGATCCCGGAGATGAGGTCTGCTCCCAGACGGAAATAGAGGAAAGCTCCAATCGCCGCGATCACGGCCGCCATGCCGGCCGCGAACGCCAAGGTCAAGCGAGCCTTAATGGGGATCTGGACGCGCATGGTCGTCCCGCAATCGGTATCCGGCTCCCCGAAGGGTCTCCAACGACTCCCGCCCAAAGGGCCGGTCGATCTTGTTGCGCAGGTAGCCCATGTAGACCTCTACGACGTTGGACTCTGAATCGAACGCGAAATCCCACACGTGTTCGACAAGTGTGGTCTTCGACAAAACCTCACCGGATCGGCGCATCAAGAACTCGAGGAGCGCGAACTCCTTCGCCGTCAGCGCGATAGAGACATCACCACGTCGAACGTCGCGAGTCGCCGGATCGAGCACGAGGTCCCCCACAGAGAGCACCGCGGGCCGCTCCCGGGCGCCCCGTCGCATCAGGGCGCGGATTCGAGCGAGCAGCTCGGCGAAAGCGAAAGGCTTGGTGAGGTAGTCATCTGCCCCGCGATCGAGCCCCCGGACGCGGTCCTCCAAGCCGTCACGGGCAGTCAACATGAGCACCGGTGCCCATCGCCGACCTTCGCGGAGCCGGCTGAGCACCTCGAACCCGTCGACGCCCGGAAGCATGACGTCGAGGATGATGGCGTCATATTCGCTCTCACTTCCGTACCACACGCCCTCGTCACCATCGACGGCGACGTCGACGGCGAAGCCCTCTTCTTCGAGGCCGCGTTTGAGTATTCGGGCCATGTGGGGCTCGTCCTCCACCACGAGCAACCTCATCGTCTGTGCAAGCGTACTCACGGCCGGGATAAGACGACGATGAGAGTCTTCCTTTCCTCTTTCAGCCCTCTCTTATCGGCCTTCCTCCATCGTGGGGGGAACTCGAACGAACGGGAGGTCGAAATGAGACGGATACTCTTGGCGGCCATCTCGGCCGGCGCGATGGCAGCCGCCTGTACCTCGAGCGCCGCCCCCTCGCATACGCCTAGCTCGGCAGCCGGGGGGGTCCCCACGGGAGGCTCATCGAGCCCATCTTCCGCTTACAGCGTGACCTACTCTCCGGCCGACTTTTCGGCCGACATCACGAACCCCTTCCTTCCCCTGACGCCGGGGACGACGCTGACCTACCGGGGAACGAAGGACGAGGAGCCGGCCATCGAGAGTTTCTTCATCTCAAAGGAGACCCAGAAGATCGACGGGATCCCATGCCGGGTGGTGCTCGACCGGTTGTGGCTGAGCGGCACGCTCGCCGAGACGACGAGGGACTTCTACTCTCAGGACTCGAAGGGAAACGTTTGGTACTTCGGGGAGGACACCGCCGAGATCGACGCTCACGGCAACATGATCGGTACGGAGGGGACATGGCACGCTGGTGACGCGGGTGCGCTCCCGGGCATCTTCATGCCCGCGAGTCCGGTGGTTGGGGAGTCGCACCGGCAGGAGTACCGGGCGGGGCACGCCGAGGACTTCTTCCAGGTGTTGGACCTCTCTGCATCGGTTACCGTCCCGTACCGCCACTTCGACAGCGCATTGCTCACGAAGGAATGGACCCCGCTCGAGCCCGGCGTTTTGGACCACAAGTACTACGTCCGCGGCATCGGAGAGGTCAAAGAATCGTCCGTTGCGGGGCCCCGGGAGGAGCTGATCCTGGTGGCGATCAAGACCGGCTAGAGCCGCCGGCTCAGAGTCCCCAGGACGTCACGCGTTCCACGCGGAGAGCGACCACGTAGTCGAGGTCGTAGGTCCGGTACTGACGGAACTTCGCCTTCAGGAGCCGGCGAGCGAGCTCCAGCTCCGCTCCCGGGCGAACGGTATGAGTCCGCGCCCTCGCCACGAGGCCGCGGATCCGCTGCCAGTCCTCGTAGTAGTCGTCGCACACCACTGTGGCTCTGGGCCGAGCCCGGAGGTTGCGCGCCGTTCGTCCGCCGCGATCGATGCCGACATACACCACGCGACGCTGTTCGTCGTACGCGTGGCAGAGCGGCGCCGCGTGGACCCAACCGTCTGCCCCCACAGACGCGATCCTGCACACGCGGGACTCGGCGAGGTAGGCGTGCTCGCTTCGCGTGAGCCGGCTTCTCACGCGGGCATCCTAGTGCGGTCGTTGCGAGCGCGTCTCCGCTTATGCTCGAACCCGAAGCGATGGCCCGGACCTCAACGCCCGCCCTCGAGTACTTCACCCCAGACGAGGTGGAGCGAGCTCGGCGTTATCATCGGCCGCTCTATCTCTTGCTTGCCCCGGACCTCGCGCTCGACCTGGCGGTGCTGGCGCTCCTCGCGTTCGGACCGCCGGGGGATTGGGTCGCGCGCCTGTTGGGTTCGCTGCCGTTCTGGGGTCGGGCCCTGGCATGGCCGGCCATCGTGGTTACGATCGGCTGGCTCATCGGGCTCCCGCTCTCCTACTGGCGCGGCTACGTGCACGAGAAGGAGTGGGGATTCTCCACCCAGACCGCCCGAGGGTGGCTGATCGATCGGCTCAAGGGGTTCGCCGTCGGGCTGGTCATCACCTCCGGCATGTTGTTCGGGTTCGTCTCCATCGCCGGGGCCATGGGCGGAGCATGGCCGCTGGTCGTCGCACCGGGCGCTGCCGTCCTCGTCCTGTTCCTCTCGTTCGTCGCTCCGCTGGTCCTTGAGCCGATCTTCAACAAGTTCAAGCCGCTCGCCGATGCCGTGCTCGCTGAGGGCCTTCGCGCCCTGTCAGAGCAAGCAGGTGTGCCGGTACGCGACGTGCTGGTGGCCGATGCCAGCCGTCGAACGCGCAAGGAAAACGCGTACGTCTCCGGCCTCGGAAGGACCCGGCGCGTTGTCCTGTACGACACGCTGGTGGTCCGCAACGACCCCGCGTACGCCCGTTTGGTCGTGGCTCATGAGCTGGGCCACCGCCGGATGCGCCACGTGGCGCAGGGGACGGTGCTGGGGATGGTGGGGGCGGCGGCGTCGGTGCTCGTCCTGTGGGCGCTGTTGAGAGCCGCCTCCGTCCTCGGGGCCATCGACGCGACGGGCCCCGGCGATCCTCGGGTCGTGCCTTTCGTCCTGCTCGTTGCCACCCTGTTGCAGCTCCTCGGGATGCCCTTGCTTGCGGCCCTCTCCCGCAGATGGGAGTCGGCGGCTGACCGGTTCTCACTCGAGTTGACCGGGGACGTGAAGGTATTCGAGGACTCTCATCGCGCGCTCGCCTTGTCGAATCTCGCCGACCTCGACCCACCTCGGGCCGTCTATCTGGCGATGTTCAGCCACCCCACCCCGCCCGAGCGCATCGAAGCCGGACGGCGGTGGGGCGAATCGTCCGGACGGTCGCTCAGCGTGCCCTGACAGAAGAGGGATCGAGCGGTTTAGCGCTTGGTCACGCAGTATCGGAACCCCGTCCACCCCGTTGCCCAGGCATCCGGCTGCACGTCGACGACGATTCCCCCGTGGCTCTCGAGGAGCTCGATCACCGCGGGTTTCGGGATTCCATGCATCTCCATCCTCGGCTCCCCCGGGCGCCACCGCCGCACCCGCCTGAGCCTGCGGTTGAGCGACACGATCGGGCCGGGAA
>VAYC01000112.1 GCA_005885025.1 Actinomycetota bacterium
CGTTGGTCGAGATGGCCTTCGACGATTTCGCCCGGCCGATCACGACCGCCATGAGGGCGCAGTTCCTGACGGCCAGGGCGGCCGCGCGGCACATGGTCAAGCAGGGATCGGGAGTGATCCTGGCGATCACCGCAACGACCGCCCGTAACGCCATCCCAAACGTCGGAGGCACCGGAGTCACCTTCGACGCCATCGAGAGTCTCTGCCGGCAGTGGGCATGCGAACTCGGGCCGCAGGGCATCCGCGTCGTGTGGCTGCAAACCACCGGGATATCCGAGGCAATCTCTCGGACCGTCGATCGTTTCCCCGACTACGGCTCCGGATCCATGACCCGTGAGGAACTCATCGCCTGGCTTCAGCGGGAGACGATGCTGAACCGACTGACGTCGCTGGCCGATGTGGCGAGCGCGGCGGCCTTCATGGCCTCAGATCGAGCCGGCGCCATGACCGCGAGCGGCGCGAACATCACCTGCGGTTCGGTCCCGACCCGCTAGATTCCGGATCGGATATGGCAGAGCTGCCGACCGGGACGGTCACGTTCCTGTTCACCGACATCGAAGGCTCAACCCGCCTGCTCCAGGAGCTCGGTGATCGATACGTGCTCGTCCAGGACGAGCACGCCGCGATCGTTCGCCAAGCCACCGCGGAGGCAGGCGGTGTCCAGGTCAGCACCGAGGGGGACTCCTTCTTCCTTGTGTTTCCCAACCCGGCGGGGGCGGTCCGGGCCGCCGTGGCGGCCCAGCGGGGCCTGGCCACCCACGATTGGTCCCCTGGCCCCCGCGTGCGGGTCCGGATGGGACTTCACACCGGGGAGGGGGTGCGGGGCGGGGACAACTACGTCGGCATCGACGTGAACCGGGCCGCGCGGATCGCCGCCGCGGCCCACGGAGGGCAGGTCATCCTCTCCGACGCCACGAGGGGACTCGTGGAGCGCTCCCTTCCAGACGGGGCTTCCCTCCGGGATCTCGGAGAGCATCGGCTGAAGGACATCGCTCACCCCGAGCACCTCCACGACCTGGTGATCGAGGGGCTCCCCGCGGACTTTCCGCCGCCCCGGACCCTGGACGCCAGGCCGAACAACCTGCCGCTGCAGCTGACCTCGTTCGTGGGCCGGGAGGAGCCGATAGCCGAGATCAGGGAGCTCCTCGGCCGGACACGCCTCCTCACGCTCACCGGCGCCGGGGGGACCGGGAAGTCCCGATTGGCCCTTCAGGTTGCCACCGAGATCCTCACCGAGTACCGAGATGGCTCCTTCTTCGTCGACCTCTCTCCGGTGACCGACCCCGCGCTGGTTCCCTCGGCCATTGCTCAGGCCCTGGGGGTTCCAGAGGTTGCCGGGCGCCCCATCCTCGAAGCCGTGAAGACCCATCTTCACGATCAGGAGCTCCTCCTGGTCGTCGACAACTTCGAACAGGTGGCGGCGGCAGGCTCGGTGGTCGAAGAACTCCTCACGGCAGCCCCGAAGTTGAAGGCCTTGGTGACCTCGCGCGTGGTGCTGTCGCTCCGCGGTGAGCAGGAGTATGCGGTGCCACCGCTCGAACCCCCCGACCCCGAGCGGCTCCCTGACATCCTCACTCTCGGCCGGTTCGAAGCGGTCCGGCTCTTTACCGAGCGGGCCGTCGAGGTGCGGCCGGGGTTCCGGGTGACGGAGGAGAACGCCCGCGCCGTGGCGGAGATCACCGCCCGCCTCGACGGCCTGCCCCTGGCCATCGAGCTGGCGGCCACCCGGACGAAGGTCCTGACGCCCGAGCAGATACTGCCGCGGCTCCAGAAGCGTTTCTCCATCCTCTCCTCGAGGGTCCGAACCCTTCCGGAGCGCCAGCGGACCCTTCGCGGGGCCATCGCCTGGAGCTACGACCTCCTGGACGACGTCGAGCGACGCCTGTTCGCCCGGCTGTCGGTGTTCATCGGGGGGTGGACGCTCGAGGCTGCCGAAGCCGTGTGTGACCCCGAGGGAATCGGCCTGGACGCCCTCGAGGGGCTGACGTCCCTGCTGGACAAATCGCTGGTTCGCAGGGACGAGCCCGCAGACGGCCACCACCCCCGCTTCTTCATGCTCGAGACGATCCGGGAGTTCGCTCAGGAGCAACTACAAGGCGGGGGCGACCTCGACCTGGTCCTCCGGCGTCACTCCGAGCACTTCCTCGCCCTTGCCGTGGAGGCCGAGCCGCACCTCACCGCCGACGACCAGGTCGAGTGGCTCGACCGGTGCGATCAGGAACACGCCAACATCCGAGCGGCCCTTCGGTGGGCCATCGAGGCCGGCGCCGCCGATCGGGCCCTGGAGTCCGCCGGGGCGCTGTGGCGCTTCTGGCAGCAGCGGGGGCATCTCGCCGAAGGCCGAGGGTGGTTCGAGGAGATCCTGGCGATGCCGTCGGGGCAGGGGCGGTCCCCGGCCCGCGCCAAGGCGCTCACCGGCGCGGCGGGGATCGCCTGGTGGCGGCAGGACCGTGGGTCGGCCGGGGCCTTCTACGGGGAGGCCCTGGCCATCGCGCGGGAGCTCGGCGACCCCGCCCGCATCGCGGAGGCCCTGTACAACGACGCCTTCGTGGTGGCAGGTGACGACCTCGAATCGGCAACGCGAATGCTGGAAGAGAGCCTCGACCTGTTCCGTGGGGTGGGCGACGAGCGAGGGGTGGCCCAGGTCCTGACGATGCTCGTGATGCAGGACGCCCAGGCCGGCAGGTGGACATCCGTGATCGACAGTCTCGAGGAAGTCACGGCGATCTGGCGGCGGGTGGGGGACCGCCTCCACCTCGCGTTCGATCTGGTCTGGCTGGCGTTCGCCCACGGCCGCGGGGGCCACCGGGCGGAGGCGCGCTCCGCTGCGCTCGAGGCCCTCGAGCTCTTCCGTGAGGTCGACAACCTCACGGGGATCGGGATCGTCTTCACCGATCTGGCGTTCCTGGCGAATTGGGAGGGTCGTCACCAGGACGCCATCCGGCTGGCCGGCGCCTCCGAATCCCTCCGCAGGCGAGTGGGCGGTCCCCCGGGGGCCATCGGCGGGTTGCTCGAGGGGGACCCGGTTGCCGAGGCCAGCGCTCACCTCGCGGAAGACGAGGCCAAGCGAGCCTGGCAGGAGGGGCTTGCCATGAGCGTCGATGAGGCGATGGCCCTGGCCCGGTCGGAGCCCGGGGCCTGAGTCAATCCGCGAGTGAGCTTCGCGGTACCGTGCAGTCTCTTCCACGCGAAGCGGGACCAAAGAGAGAGGAGAGTGGCCGTGCGGAAGGTGATCGTGAGCGAGTTCCTGAGCCTGGACGGGGTCATGCAAGCCCCGGGGCTCCCCGACGAGGACCGAAGCGGGGGGTTCGAACACGGCGGATGGCAGGTGGCCTTGATGGACGAGGAGGCGGGCAGCGTCATCACCGAAGGGCTGGCCGCAACGGGCGGCCTGCTGCTGGGGCGGGTGACCTACGAGATCTTCGCCGGGTTTTGGCCGAACGCTCCCGCCGACGACCCGATCGCCCAGACGATCAACAGCTTTCCCAAGTACGTCGTATCGACGACCCTGAAGGAGCCCCTGCCCTGGAACAACTCCCACCTGATCAAGGGCGACGTCGCCAGACAGATCGCCCAGTTGAAGGAGGAGCCGGGGAAGGACCTCCGGGTCATCGGTAGTGGGCAGCTCGTCCAGACGCTCATGGAGCACGATCTCGTGGACCAGTACGACCTCATGATCTACGGCCTCGTCCTCGGCAGCGGCAAGCGCCTGTTCAGGGAGGGCATCCCGCCGACCCCCTTGCGGCTCGTCGACAGCCAGACCTCGAAGACCGGCGCTGATCGTTTCCTACGAGCCGCAACGCTGAAGGGGAAGGATGCAGCGTGACGCTTGGTTCAGGGAGACTGCTCGGCTGAATCGATGCCTCGGTCGGCGGCGGCGGCGAAGCAACGGAGTGTCGTGATCCATCCGCGGGCGTAGGTGTCGTAAAGTCCCGCGCGGAAGTCTTCGGATAGCCGCTCCCATCCCCGGTGCTCGAGCTCGACCAGCGTGCCACCCTCTCGCGCAGTGAACGTCACCTGGACCTCCGTGGGAGGTTCGGGCTTGGAATGCGGCCGCCATGCCATCAGGATGCTGTGCGGGGGATGCCAGGCGATGACCTCCGCCCACGGCACGATCCGGCGGTCCGACAGGTGCTCGAGGACCGATCCGCCCATGCGGGCCTGGAACTCGAGCTCAGCGACCTGGACGTCCTCGTGCTCGAACTCGCTCACTGCCCGCGAGTACGACTGGACCGGCCACCACGTGCCCATCTGTTCGGTGAAGAGTTCGAAGGCGCGTTCAGGAACACCTCGGACGGTCACCATGTGGCGGATCGGCTCGACGTGTCCCTTGTTGGCATCGGAGCCAACCTCGGCCCCATCCGTCCGTCCAAGACTCAACTGACCCTCCTCTGGTTGCCTACGGCGTCAGTACTGGCGGAGGCGAAGGTAACAGCGTCCGAACACCGGTGAGCCGGGT
>VAYC01000113.1 GCA_005885025.1 Actinomycetota bacterium
GGACCGGGTCCCGGCCGGACAGCTGCATCTGGAAGTGCGACAGGAACCGGGTGTCCTGGTGATACAGGCCGTGGCCCCACTCCCGGCGGTCGTCCAGGTTTCCGGCCACGTCCGAGTAGAGGAAGGTGTCCCCTTCCTTGACCGCAAGGACGTTGCTGGCGAAGTCGGTCAGCAGCGGAGGAACAGCCTCCGCTGGGGCTCTGGTCAGCGCTTCGGGCTGTGTCGCTCGTTCCGGGTCCATGCTTCCGCTCGCCTCGATACTCGGGGGAAGGCCGCGGACCGGCTCGGGAGGCGGGGACCCCCGACCGGCGCAGTCTACGTCCCTGTTGCTATGTCCTCAATGACGTTCGTCATACGTTGGGAGCGTGTTGAGAGTTTTTGAGGGGCCTCGACTCATTCCTTTCCGCCGACCGTCGCTCCCCGCCGGTCGATGCGTGGCCGGAGCACTCGCCACCCCGGCCCGAGGTCCTGCACGGTGCGACCGTCCTGCTCGAACGCCATCAGGGAGGGACCGGACCCGGCCAGGCACACCGCGAACCCTCTGCCTCGGAGGTCCTCGAACAGCGCCCGAGCCCCCGGGATCAGCGGAAGCCGATAGCTCTGGTGGAGGCGGTCCTCGAGCGCTTCGGCGAGCAACTCGGGCCTCGTGGTCAAGGCCAGCACCGCCAGTGCCGAACGGCCAGCGTTGAAGGCGGCGTCGGCGAACGGGAGCGAGCGTGGGAGGACGCGCCGAGCGTCCTCCGTGGGAAGCCGTTCGGCCTCCGGGATCAGCACAACCGGGCGGAGGGCCGGACTCGGATCCAGGGCCTCCGCCCGCCAGCCCGCGACCGACAGATAGACCAAGGCCAGCCCGCCGTACAGGCATGCGGCGACGTTATCGGGGTGGCCCTCGAGGTCAACGGCGACCTCCAGGAGCCGCTCCGGGGACAGGTCGGCGCCAAGCAACCGATCGGCCAGCAGGATCCCACCCACCACGGCGGACGCGGATGACCCCAGCCCCCGTTGGACGGGGATGCCATTCGTACAGCTGAGGCGGAAAGCCGGGAGTCCACCTCCCAGCTCTCCGGCCAGATAGGTGATGCTGCGGAACACGAGGTTGGTCCCATCCTCGGGGAGCTCTCCGTGGCCCTCCCCCGCAACCTCGACGCCCGGCTCGGCCTCGGTGTCGATGACGAACTCGTTGGCCAGGTCCAGCGCGAGGGCCAGGCAATCGAAGCCGGGACCGAGGTTGGCCACCGTAGCGGGGACGCGGACCCTCAGCTGCACATTGGGCTCACAGGCCGAGCGCGGCGGCGACGGCGTCGGCGTCGACCGGCAGACGAGGCGGCGTTCCGGCTCCGGCGATGGCCCAGTCCGGCTCCTTCAGGCCGTGACCGGTGAGCACACAAACCACGGTGGCGTGGGTTTCCAGGCGGCCTTCCGACGAGATCCGGAGCAGCCCGGCGACCGAAGCCGATGACGCCAGCTCCGCGAACAGTCCCTCCCGTGCGACGCGGCGATAGGCGGCCAGGATGTCCCGATCGGTCACCGACAGGATCTGACCGCCCGACTCGGCCGCCGCCTTCTCGGCCAGCTCCCACGACGCCGGGTTCCCGATCCGGATGGCAGTGGCGATGGTGGAGGGGTTCGCGACCGGATGCCCTTCCACGATGGGAGCGGCACCCGCAGCCTGGAAGCCGAACAAGACGGGGGATCGTTCGATCGCCCCCGCCGCCGCGTACTCGGCATACCCCATCCAATGGCTGGCGATGTTGCCGGCGTTCCCCACCGGGGTCAGGTGGTAGTCGGGAGCGCGGCCCAGCGCGTCACAGATCTCGAACGCCGCCGTCTTCTGCCCCTGGAGCCGGTAGGGGTTGACCGAATTGACCAACACGGCCGGGTACCGCTCGGCGAGGACCCGGGCCACCTCCAGGGCCGCGTCGAAGTTCCCGTCGACCTCCAGCAGGCGGGCCCCGTGGACCAGCGTCTGGGCCATCTTCCCGGCGGCGACCTTTCCGGCGGGAACCAGGACCGCGCACACGATCCCCGCCTTGGCGGCGTAGGCGGCCGCCGAGGCGCTGGTGTTGCCGGTAGACGCGCATACGACCACGCGCGCCCCCGCCTCGATCGCCTTGGAGATGGCCAAGGTCATCCCGCGGTCCTTGAAGGAGCCCGTGGGGTTGGCGCCTTCGAACTTCAGATAGACCTCACATCCGGTCGTCTGCGACAAGGCCTCGGAGTGGACCAGCGGCGTACCGCCCTCCGCCAGCGTCACCACCGGCGTGGACGCGTCCACTGGCAGCCAGTCCCGGTACTCCTCGATGACCCCTCGCCACGGCCGGGGACGCGTGCGGGTGGCCGCCCGCTGAGGCGTCATGGG
This sequence comes from Actinomycetota bacterium, assembly GCA_005885025.1. Lineage (GTDB taxonomy): Bacteria > Actinomycetota > UBA4738 > UBA4738 > UBA4738 > AC-52. The sequence goes on from VAYC01000113.1 coordinate 2,360, forward strand.
TGCGGCCGCTCGATGAGCCACAGGCCCATCACGATCTCGTCGCGGTATCCGATCGACTTCTTCGAATGACCTGTCAAGCGGCCTTCCTCCTGGAAGCCGAACTTGCGGTAGAGCGCCAGGGCCGCTTGGTTGTCGGGATAGACCGACAGTGCGAGCTTCTCCACGCCGAACTGGTGACACCACCGGATGGCTTCGGACATGAGCGCGGACCCCACCCCTTTTCCTCGCCAGTCGGACGTCACGGCCATCCCGATCGAGGCGACGTGCCGCGTAACGGGGCTGTCCTCGCGGGAGACGTTCAGGTGGCCGATCACGCGGTCCCCTAGCACGGCCACGATCGAGGCCTGATCGTCGGACCAGCTTCGACGGAAGTAGCGCCGCCGGTAGAACCTGACCGACTGTGGTGCTCGCTCGGTACGGACGTGCGTTCGCTCGGCGATGACGGCCCTCCACATCTCCAGGAACGAAGCGGCGTCCTTGGGCTCGGCCGGCCGCACCACGAAGGCCCGGGGCGCGGTGTCCCCGGAGCGAGAGCCGGCCTCAGTGCTCGTCCCCACCGATCCGCTCCATCGATTCGGGCGCACTGACTCCGAGCAATCCCAGCGTGGTGGCGACGACCTGCTTGGTCGCGGCGGAAAGCCACAGGCGGGCTTGCGTGAGCGCGATGTCTTCCGTGATCACCCTGCACTCGGTGTAGAAGCGATGGAAGGCGGCCGCGGTCTCCTCCGCGTAACGGGTCAGGCGATGCGGTGCCAGCGCTTGGGCCGTGAGCTCCACCACTTCGGGCAGTTCGGACAGCGTGCGAAGGAGGTCCAGCTCGGATTCCGCGGTCAGGAGCAGGAGATCGACCTCCTTCCTCGGCGCCAGGCGCAGCCCCTGGTCGGCCGCCACCCGAAGCAGGCTGGCGATCCGGGCGTGCGCGTATTGCACGTAGTAGACAGGGTTATCCATGGATTGCCGGGTCACCAGCGCCATGTCGAAGTCGAGCGCGGTGTCCGACGAGCGGGTCAAGAGCGTGTATCGCGCCGCGTCGGTGCCCACCTCGTCCAGGAGCTCGTCGAGCGTGATGTAGTCCCCGGCCCGCTTGCTCATCCGGACCGGTTCGCCTCCCCGGAACAGCGAGACCAGCTGGTAGAGAACGATCTGCACCCGAGAGGGGTCGATCCCGAGCACCTGGGCGGCTGCGAGGACTCGCTTGACGTCGCCGTGGTGATCGGCGCCCCAGACGTAGACCATTCGGTCGAAACCACGAGCTGCCTTGTCCAACAGATACGCACAGTCCTTCGCGAAGTAGGTGGGCTCCCCTGTCCGGCGGATCAGCACCCGATCCTTGTCGTCGCCGAACTCGGTGGACCTGAACCAGACCGCCTCATCCGCGTCGTAGGCGTAGCCGGCGCGTCGCAGTCGCTCTACGGTCTCGGTTACCTCACCGCTCTCGACCAGCTCCGCCTCGGTCCTGAACGTGTCGAACCTGACCCCGAACCGGGCCAGCGTCGCCAGGATGGCCTCGAACATGCGTCGGCGACCTTCCTCCGTCAGGGCCTGCCGCCGCTTGATCGGGTCCTCATGGAGCAGCCGATCCCCGACGTCCTTCTGGATCTGCTCGGCAAGCCGGCGCACGTACTCACCCTCGTATCCGCCTTCGGGGACCTCGGCGTCGACCCCGAAGAGCTCCAGATACCGCGCCTCCAGGGACATGCCCAGGAGCTCCATCTGCGTCCCGGTGTCGTTCCAGTAGTACTCGCGCTGGACCTCGTAGCCTGCGGCCGCCAGCACGCTGGCGATCGCGTCGCCAAGCGCCGCGTTTCGGGCGGTCCCCACGTGCAGCGGACCGGTTGGGTTGGCGGAGACGAACTCGACTTGCACCCGCTCACCCTTCGGCGAGCCTCGCCCGTACGCGTCGCCCTGGTCCATGATCAGCTCGAGGACCTG
>VAYC01000114.1 GCA_005885025.1 Actinomycetota bacterium
CGGGCCCTCGGCCTCGGCCTCACCGATACCTGGTTCGCCAGCCCGAGCGGGCTGAACGACAACGGCTATTCGACGGCGCGCGACGTCGCCGCCATGACCAGGTGGGCCTACCAGTCGCCCACCTTCGCGTCGATCGTGGCCACGAAGTCGTACACGGTGGCGATGCCCTCCGGGGGGCGTATTCAACTGCGCAACCTGAACGACCTGTTGTTCGACTATCCCGGTGCAATCGGGGCGAAGACCGGGTACACGTTACGGTCGCACTGGTCGCTGGTGGGCGTGGCCAAGCGGGGGAGCACCCGCTTGATGGTGGTCCTCCTCGGAGACCCAGTCAGGCCCTTCGTCGATGGAACGAAGCTGCTGAACTGGGGATTCCGGGTCATGCGCCCGACGTCGACACCGGTTCTGCGCTCGCCAAGGCTTCGCGATCAGCCCGTCTTCGACCTTCGCCACCGGGAGCGGGTGGGGTGAGCATCAACCCGTTCTTCCTACGGTCGATGGGCTAGCGATACACGCCGTTGTGGCCCAGGCTGAACCGGCCGGGCTGGGGGAAATACGACAACCCGTGCGGCCCCCGGCCCACGGTGATCGTATGGATCACGCGTCCGGTGGAGGTTGAGACCACCGAGACGGTGTCTCCGAACCGGTTCGACATCCAGAGTTGCGTCCCGTCAGGCGAGACCTGGAGCATGTCGGGGCTTCCGCCGACCAGCCAGGTGTTCACCACTCGGCGCTTCCGGAAGCTGATCACCGAGATGCTCCCGGACAGTCGGTTGGCCACGTAGAGGGACCTGGTGTCGCGGCTGACCGCGAAGCCGTGGGCGCCGCGACCCGTGGGGATGAAGGCGATCTGGCGCATCTTCACCGGATCGATGACCGAGACGCCGCTCAGCCCCTGATTCGCAACGTAGAACACCTTCCCGTCGGGTGAGATCTTCACGTCGATGGGCCGGCCGCCCACCTGAACGGTGTCGACGACGGCCATTCGCTTGACGCTCACCTTCACCACCACCCCGCTGTACTCGCAGCTCACGAGGAAATAGCTGCCGTCGGCAGAGAAGTCCATGTGGTCCACCCCGGCCCACGGGATGCTGACCTGCTTCAGCAGCCTCCACGTATGGGGGTCCCGGAACTCGACGAGCCGGTCGTACTCCGCGACCACGATGGCCTTCCCTCCGTCGGGTGTGAAGTACAGGTTGTACGGGCTGGCCACCTTGATGCTTGGGCCGAGGTGGCCGGTCCGAGGATCCATGATGGTCAACTTGTCCGCGTCGGGGTTATCCACGTAGAGATGTCGGAGGTCCCAGGAAGGCGTGATGTGGTGGGGCTTGCCGCCGACCCGGAGCCGATCGATGACTTTGTACGTCATTGGATCGATGACGTCGACCGTGCCGTCCAGGGTATTGGGAACGTAAACGCGTTCCGGCACCCCGGCGACGGCGGGGCTGAAGTTTCCCGGGGCATCGGAGGCGTAGAGGTTCAGCGGACCGCTCGGGCTCGCTTGGAGGATGGGCGAGGCCGGTGGTCGCCCGGAGGCTTGCAGCGTGGAGCCGGGCGACCGGGCGACCGCTCCCGACCGCGTCGAGTCGGCCGTCTCTTCCTCGCTGGCCTCCAGGGCGAGCGTCACCGTGAAGACGAGAAGGGCGGCGACGATCAGGACGAAGAAGACTCGTTTGCGCAGGATCGTTCCGAGTGGGCGCCGGCCGACCGTTGAGGCCACGCTCTCACCCTAGGGTCGGCCTCCCAGCTCGGCAAACCCGGCGCCGGCGCTTCAAGCGGGCTGTCCCCGACAAGAGGATGAAGCCGGGAACGACTACTCCGAAGGCGAGCAGGGCCCCGCCCCTGATCGCGTGACCGAGCAGCCCCTCGGGGTCGCTGCCGCTCACCAGGACGTACGCGCCGATCATCGCCACGAAGAAGCCATAGCCGGCGGCCACCGTGAGCACCATGCCGGGAACCGCTCGCAGCCAATCGGCTGCTCGGAGAGCCGACGCGGCCTCACTCGCCGTGTCGTGGTCGTCGGGAAGCTGGCGGCGGGCTGAGAACGCCAGCATGCCGAGGAAGAGGGCGTAGAACCCGGTCAGAGGAACGATGGCTTGTTGCCACATCTGGCCCAGGCTCAGGCCCCCGCTCCCGCCGGGAGATGGTGCTTCGGGCAGTGGCCCCCGCAGGAAGAAATCCCATCCTCGGATGAACAGGTGCCAACCCACCCAGAGCCACAGCCCGAACAGCACCAGGCGGCCGGGTAGCGGCCGGGTGACGACCCGCAGCATGTGGCTCAGCGTCGGCCACTGGTGCCCGAGGGTGAGGCCCAGACCCTCCCAAACGAGGAAGGCCCCGAAGATCAGTGCCCATCCGATCAGGCCGACCACGCGGACTCCCGCCGCAGCTCGGGGTTCGGGCGAAGGCGTGGCCCGACCCCCCGACTCCAAGACGCCCATCTCCACGCTCCCTTCAACCCGCACCAGCTCCCATGTCAGACGGGGGCACGAATGTCGCGTACAACGATAGGCCGGGGCGAGATCTCTCTCGCCCCGGCCTGTGGTTTTCCTGCGGCCGGATTTCTCTGGCGGAACCTAGTGGGAGAAGTCCACGGCCAGGCGAACCGGGTTGGACAGCTCGAGCACGTGCCAGCAGCTCGAGTCGTTCAGGCCGAACCCCCAACTGAGGACCCGCTCGAAGTCGCCGGCCTCCCGGACCTCGGCGAGCGCCTGGAACTTCGGAACGAAGTCCTTCGGCCCCTTGTAGGTGGGCTGGTAGTAGAGGTCGTAGCCGCTGGCGTGCTGGAAGACGAGCTCCGCGTAGCTGGTCCCTTGGAGGGAGAGCGTCTTTCCGCTGCCGTCCTCGGTCACGGTCGTCACGGTGCGGATCGTGTAGGGCGGCACCGTGTCCTGCCCCGAAAACTCGAACGTGACCCGATCGTACGTGTCATGGCTTCCGAGCCTCACGTCGACCAGCTGGGCTCCGACGTCGTTCTTCTTCGCGTCGAATTGCCCTCCGGTCTTCGTGGCGCACGGGGTTGGTGACTGGCTTGGCGCGGGGGTCGTGGTGGTGGGTTTGGGCTTGGGCTTGGGCGGCTTCGACGTCGAGGGGTCGATGCTCGACGAGGGAGACGGTTGCACTGCGGGGGAGCGCGGGACGGTTCCCAAGCTGTGGGCCGAACCGCAGGCGGTCAATCCGACCATGCCTACGATGATCGCTAGCAGCGTCCTCTTCATCTCTTGCTCCTTTCGATCGGCTGGTTGATGAGGATGTTGAGGCGGCGGCTTCACGACCCCATCACCGCCCCGTAACCCTTCGGCAACAGGCAGGCGTCCCGGTGGCTGGAAGGCGAGCAGGCAAGCTGGCGGCTGGCGTAGAGTCAGCGGACTGCCGTCACCGGAAAGGAGCTCCCATGGATGCCGCGCAGCCCTCCTACCCGCCCTCCACGCCTCCGGCAACGAGGCAGCCCGTCCGCCCCCGCAACGGACTCGGCGTGGCCGCGCTCGTCATCGGCGTCGGCAGCCTGGTGGCTGCCGTCTCCTTCCTGCTGTTTCCGCTGGCGCTGATCGGCGGGATCGTGGGAGCGATCCTCGGCGCGATCGGAATCGCCCGGGCCAGTGCGGGCCGAGCGAACAACCAGGGCCAGGCAGCAGCCGGCCTCGCGTGCAGCGTCATCGCGTTGCTCCTGGCGGCGGTTCTGGCTGTCCGAGTGGGGACGTGGGTGACTCACAACACCGGGCAGCTGGGAAGGCTCGACAAATGCCTGACCAAGGCGAGTGGCCGTGCGTCTGTTGCGGACTGCTTCGCGAAGTTCGCGAAAGAGGTTCGATAGGCGGGGCGCCTCTCCTAACGCGGCGAGCCCAGCAGCTTGGGGAGCGATCATGGACCTGCACGACTTGGTGGTCGGTGGGAAGAGACAGTCGGCAGCTGACGGAAAGACTTTCGTGGTCTGCGAGCCCGGCCTCGGCAAGCCCATGGCCGACGTGGCCGAGGCCGGAGTCGAGGACGCTCGGCGGGCGGTGGAGGCCGCCTCCCGCGGGTTCGAATCCGGGCCATGGCCAAGGACATCTGCAACCGAGCGAGGACGCGTCCTGCTCAGGGTGGCCTCGATCGTTCGCGAGCGCCTTGAGGAGATCGCCACCGTCGAGGCTCGCAACGGCGGCAAGCCGATCCAGGACGCGCGGGGAGAGATCGGCGCCGTCGCGGCGTCCTTCGAGTACTTCGGCGGGGCCGCCAACAAGATCTTCGGGGAGACCATCCCAGTGCAGGACCCAGGCATCGACGTGACCCTGCGAGAACCGGTCGGGGTCTGCGCGCTGATCGTCCCGTGGAACTTCCCGCTGCTCATCGCGAGTTGGAAGATCGCGCCGGCCCTGGCGTGTGGGAACACGATCGTGGTCAAGCCCGCCAGCTACACGCCGCTCTCCGTCCTGATGCTGGCCGACATCCTGGTCGAGGCGGGCCTGCCAGGAGACGCCGTGTCGGTTCTGCCCGGCCCCGGCGGGACCGTCGGGGCCGCATTGGTCACCGACCCGCGGGTGAGCAAGATCTCCTTCACCGGGTCCACCCAGGTCGGCGCGGGGATCATGGCCCGGGCCGCGGCGAACATCGCACGGGTATCACTCGAGCTGGGCGGCAAGTCGGCCAACCTCGTCTTCGCCGACGCCGACCTCGATCGGTGCGTGCCCGCGTCGGTGATGTCGGTGTTCGGCAACTGCGGGCAGGACTGCTGCGCCCGGTCCCGGGTGCTGGTGGAGCGCCGGATCTACGAGGAGTTCGTCGAGGCGTTCGCCAAGCGGACCACGGAACTTCGGATCGGCCAGCCCCTCGATGAGCGGACCGAGGTGGGGCCGATGATCTCCCAAGGACAGCGCCAGACCACCTTCGACTATCTCGCCATCGGCGAGAATGAGGGAGCCCGGCGGGTCACCGGTGGGCACACCCCAGACCGCTCGGAGCTGGAGGGTGGGTGGTTCGTGGACCCGGCCGTGCTGGCCGACGTCGACAACGGCATGCGAGTGGCACAAGAGGAGATCTTCGGTCCCGTCGCCTGCCTCATCCCGTTCGACACCGAAGTCGAAGCCGTCCAGATCGCCAACGACATCGACTACGGGCTATCGGGATCGGTGTGGACCAGAGACCTCGGGCGGGCCATCCGCGTGGCGAAGGGGATCCGTACGGGCGTTCTGTCGGTGAACTCGAGCCACAGCGTCCACTTGGAAGCCCCGTTCGGGGGGTTCAAGA
>VAYC01000154.1 GCA_005885025.1 Actinomycetota bacterium
TCCTTCCCCAATTCCCTCGCCACCTCCGCGGCCAGCTCCTCCAGCAACGGCCCGGTCCGATCCATGGCGGCATCCACCCCGAACCGATCGGCCAGCGTGAAGATCCGGGCCGAGCCGACGTCCGCGGCGCGTTGACCGGCCAGAATCACCGCCTGGACCCCGGCTTCTTCCGCCACTCGCAGGACGCCGGCCGGGGCCTTCCCGCGCAGGGACTGTTCATCGAAGGTCCCCTCACCGGTCACCGCAAGATCCGCCCCCTGCATCCGCTGGGGCAACCGGAGGGCCTCCATCACCACGTCGACACCCGGGCGGAGTCGGGCACCGAGGAAGGCGATCAGCCCGCCACCGAGGCCTCCCGCCGCCCCGGCTCCCTTCAACGTTCGAACGTCAACCCCCAGGTCGCGGTAGACCACGGCGGCGAAATGACCAAGCGCACGGTCGAGCAGCGCCACGTCCTCGGGTGACGCGCCCTTTTGCTGTCCGTACACGGCCGAGGCTCCTTGCGGCCCCACCAGGGGATTGTCCACGTCGGTCGCCACCACGAAGGTGGAAGCCGCAACTGCCGGATCCAACGCGCTCATGTCGATCCTCGCCAGGTTTGCCAGGGCGGCTCCGCCCGGGCCGAGGTCATGGCCGGCCTCATCCACGAGGCGGATCCCCAGCGCCTGGGCCATCCCGGCTCCGGCGTCGTTGGTCGCGCTCCCTCCGATGCACACCATCACCCGGCCCACGCCGGAGCGACAAGCCGCTAGGATCAGCCCCCCGGTCCCTCGCGTAGTCGTCCGCTTCGGGTCTCGGCGGGCCGGCGAGAGCAGGCCCAGCCCCGAGGCGCGTGCCATCTCCACCACGCCGGTCGGTCCCTCCGACGTGGGCACCAGGGCGAACTCGGCGTCGACGGGATCGCCCAGGGGGCCCGAAACGTTCGTGCGGCGGCGCTCGCCACCCAAGGCGGCCACGAGCGCGTCGAGCGTTCCCTCTCCCCCGTCGGCCATCGGAGCAGTCTCAACGGTCGCCGCAGGGTCCCCCCGAGCCCAGCCGCGGGCGATTGCCTCGGCCGCTTGAGCAGCAGTCAGCGTCCCCTTGAACTTGTCCGGCGCGACCAGGACCCGCACCCGGCCAGGGTACAATCCGCGCCGCATGACGCCCCTCGATCGAACGTGGCTCCTGGGGACGGCGCGCGCCGAGCGGGAAGCCCTGGGCCGCACCATCCAATACACCCCACCCGAGGCCTGGGAGCGGGAAAGCGCCAGCCCTGGTTGGCGCAACCGCGACATCGTCGCCCACCTGGCAGCCTCCGAGGTGGCCGCGGCCGCCGTGATCGCCGACGAGGTCCCCTCAGAGCTCGAGGAATTCCTGAAGGGGCTGGAGGAGGGGCCCTTCACCATCGACGCGTTCAACGAGTTCGCCGTACGCCGCCGTGCCGACCTCCCCTTCCGATCCGTCGTCACTGAATGGGGGCGGGGCGCCGACCTGTTCCTCGCGCGGGCCGCCAGGATCCCGCCGGAGGAGTGGGCGACGAGGAAGGTCAACTGGACGGTCGGTGAGATCGGCGTGAGCTATTTGATCCAGTCCCGGGTGATGGAGTGGTGGCTCCACGGTGAGGATCTCCTGGCCGGCGGCGGCAATCCGCCGCGCCTGGAGCACCCCCCGATCTTCTGCGTGAACGATCTGGCCATCAGAACCATCCCCTACGCCCTGGGGACGGCGGGGCTGTCCTTGCCCGGCAGGAGCGTGAAGATCGAGCTGGAGGCCGTGGGGGGAGGGACCTGGCATCGCGGCCTGGCCCCTCGGGACGCGCCGCCCGGGGACAAGACCCCGGACGCCCTGATCACGGGCCGGGCGTATGCGTTCGCCCTCGTGGCCGGTCGGCGAGTACCGGCCGAGTACTACCTCGCGGAGGGGATCCTCCAGACGGGCGGCGACGACGCCCTGGCCGAGACCGTCCTCCAACACCTTCGCGCCTTCGCCTGAGACCAGCGTCCCCCGCAATGGCCGGCGACAGGCCAAGTTCGATTGAACTCCAGCCCCCCGCTGTCCGTAGTACCTGGCGTGAGGGGGAGCCGGGGTAGTCTGTTCTCGATGCGCGAGAACCCTCGAACCGGAGCCGATCTCATGCGCGACTTCCTCCGCAAGGACCCGCGCGCGGCACAAGAGATGTACGCGCGATTCGCTCCGAGAGTGTTCGGATTGGGGCTGGTGATGCTGGGAAATCCGTCGCAGGCCGAGGACCTGGTTCAAGACACCTTCGTCAAAGTGTGGCGAAGCGCCCGCACCTACGACTCCGCCCGGGGGTCGCTCGACACCTGGGTGCTGCTGATCGCCCGGAGCCTAGCCATCGACCTGATCCGGCGGCGGGTCCTCGAGACCCGGACGCTCGCTTCCCAAGAAGACCCCGAGGCCGCCGTGGAACCCAGCCCCGAAGAAACGGTGGAAACCCACGACCTGGTGGGACGGGCCAAGGCCGCCATGACCTCGCTCACTCCCGGGCAGCGCGCAGCTCTCGAACTCGCCTACTTCCAGGGCAAGACCAGCGCGGAGGTGGCGGAGCTCGAAGGGATCCCCATCGGCACGGCGAAGACCCGTATCCGAACCGCCCTTGCCAAGATCCGTGAGGTCCTGGTGGTTGAGCATGAGCTGTGACGCGGTTCGCCAGCAGCTCCCCGACTACGTGCTGGGGACGCTCAGCGAGACCGAGACCACGGCCATCCGCCGCCACCTGCGCGGCTGCGCCTCATGCCGACAGGACGCCACGGAGCTCGACCAGGGTGTGGCCCTGTTCGCCGGGGCCGCTCACGTGGCCGAGCCTCCACCTGACCTGAAGGAGCGGGTGCTCGCGGCTCTGCAGGAGGAATGGGAGGAACCGGCGACACCCACCCAGCGGCGGCGTGGCTTCCATGTGGCGGTACAGGCCATCGCTGCGGCCCTGATCGTCCTGGCCGGCGTGGGAGCCTGGGCTGGAGTCGCGCAGAACAACGCCAACAGCCTCCGTAAGGACGCCCTCGCCTACCGCAAGTTCCTGAGCGCCCTGGGCGGCAAGGACGTCCGCGCTGGGACGCTGATCGCCTCACCGGGTGTGACTCTCAATGGGTCGGTGGCTCTGTATGACTCGGACAAGGGGCAGAGCTGGATCATGGTGCTGGCGCACGCCACCGGCTTCTCGGACCCCGTGACCGTCACCCTTCAGGCTCCCGGTGGACGCGAGATCACCGTGCCCTTCCCCCTGAAGTTCGACTCGAGCGGCGAGGGATGGACGGCGATGGTCACCGGCGCCAACGTCTCGAGCTTCAACCATATCGTCCTGACTGGCGCGAACGGACGAGTGGTTGCGCAGGGCACCATCCCCCCCGAGTAGATCTCAGCTCGAGCGCGACAGGATCAGACTGCCGATGGGCCTGGGAGAAGCGCCGAATCGATACTTGTACGCGAGGTCTCCCTTCAGCATGTCGAAGCGCTTGCGCCCACTGAGGGCGGCCTGGTGGATGAGGTCCGCGACCAGGACCATCCCGGGCGCCAGCCTTTCGAACTCCCGGTCGAACGCCGAGTTGTAGAGCGAGAAGGTGTTTCGGAAGCCGAGTCCGATGGCGCCGGCCGCCTTTCGCCCGTCGAACTCGACGAAGGCCAGGTGGAACTGGTCCCCGGCCAGGAAGGCTTCGCCCAGACGGCGGAAGAAGATCTCCATCCCGGCGTGCATGAACTTTCCCTTCGGACCGGGACTGGCCCTGTGCAGCTCCATGAACCGGTCCAAGTCCGCTTGGAGGGTCTGGGTGGTGGAGAGCCTGACCTCATACCCCCCGGTCTCCTCGGCGAGACGGCGTTCCTTCCGCCGGATCTCGTGGCGGAGCTTCGGCGAAAGCGACGCGAGGTATACGTCGAACGATGCGGGCAGCTCGATGAGGGGAGCCACGCCGTCATCTCCTCGGATGGCGGTGAGCGCCTCGGCCGCGGCGGCGCCCTCAAGGGCGCCGAGCCACGGCGAATCCAACGGCAAACCGCGAAGGTCTGCCGTGGTCCAGTCCCGCCCCACGAGCGGCCACGGCTTCTTCCCGGCCGGGCACCCCGACCGGCCCCATGTAGTCGGTTACGTCGGACCCGCCCAGGAACCGGAGCGTGTCGCCCACGAGCTCGAACGCGCACGCCCCCACGGTTCGCTCCTCCTCGCGGGCAAAGGCCAGGAGCAGCGAGCCGCTCCCGAACTCCTCCCACCACAACTTCAGGTAAGCGGGCGTGTGAAAGAACGTTCCCGTGGGATCGGCCGACACGAGGTCTGTCCAGTCTCGCTTGTGGAAGTCCTTCGGGTCATCGGTGAGTTCGACGAGCATGTGGGGCCCTACTCGTGCTCCAGCACGAACAGGGTGTGGTGATAGGAGGCCAACGTGGGCCACTTCGGCCGATAGGTCTCCACGTGAACGGCCTCCAGGCCGTGCCCCATGAACACGGCGGGCCACTCTTCGACGCTCCGGAAGGCGAACGGGGTGGGGATCCGATGCCGCAAGTTGAGAACCTTGTCCCAAAACACGTTGAACGCCAGATCCAATGGCGACCGGGGGGTGTCTTCCAGCACGATCAGCCGCCGGGATGCGAGCCGGGCCGCTTCGGCCAGGACCTTGCTCTGGGCTTCGTATGGGTTGTGGTGCAACACGAACAGGAGGAGGACGACGTCGAAGGCCCCGTCTGCGGCCGGGACGTGAAAGGGATCCTCCATCTTCAGGAACGGGAAGTCCCGGCGGCGATTGCCGTACTCCACCAGGTCAGCGAGCGTCGGTCGGATCCCGACCGCTCCCGCCAGCCAGCGGCTGATCAGACCCGTGCCCGCTCCGTAGTCCAGCACCCGATCCCCTGGCTTCAGGTGCCGAGCCACCCTGCTTCCGACTTCGTTGTCCCTGAGGAACACGGGGGGAAAGGTATCGCAGCCGGTGACGTTCAGCCCGCGATCCGGTGTTCCATGCGGATCGACCCTCCGGCGGGCACCCCTCCCGCCATGCGATGGTGCCGCTCGGAGAGCGTGGAAAAGCCCTGACGAAGGTAGAAGCGGAGGGCGCCGTCGTTGGGCGCCGTCGTTGGAGAACGCCACGTCCAGAGCGACCGCCCGAAGCTTCGCGGCCCGTGCCTCCTCGACGGCATTGGCCAGCAGGCCGGCTCCGATCCCCTGTCCCCGCTTGGCGGCAGCCACCGACAGCGACACCACGTACAGCACATCGGCAGGGATGGGAGCCATCGCGCGGCCCGCCAGGCTCCCTCGCCATACGAGGCGCCACGC